>NZ_JBBIAM010000326.1:0-933 GCF_054185185.1 Bradyrhizobium sp. UFLA05-153 | reverse complement strand
ATAACAGTTTCAATCGCGCGGGATATGTGGCCGTTCAGTTACCGATGACGGCCTGGCCTGGCGCGCGGTCCAACGGCGGGCGTGGTTTAGCGAGGCCGGTCGTGCCGGGCGGGGTCTCGTTGTTAGCCCTCCTTGTGTCGACCCGCTCAAGCGTCGTGACGAATGCCGCGAGGATTGCGATAATCACCGCAACCATGAAAAATCCAATGGCGGTATGGTGGCTATCCCGCTCACTACTCATTGAGGGACCTCCACTCTGGTGTAGAAACGTCAAACGGCTTGGTATGGTTCCTCGTTCAGGCGTCTTGGGTCGATGATGGCATCATGCCTCCGATTTGCCCGACGTGTCAAATGGATTCGGAAAATTCGTAAGGCGTGGCGCGGGCAGGCGTCGGCTACTTTGCATGGGGTTGTTTTCGATGTTTTTGTTGAGGCGCGTGCCGCGCCTCATCTCGTCATGCCTCGGGGCTGCGAGAACGACTGACCACGCTCATCTGATCGCGGCCGCGAGTGCCGCGATCAGGGCCGGCGGCGTCACGAGCAGGCCGAGCTTGAGGAAGGGCCAGGCGCCGACCTCGATCTTCTCGCGGCGCAGCGCCACCAGCCATAGGATGGTGGCGAGTGAGCCGGTGATCGAGAAATTCGGCCCCAGGTCGACGCCGATCAGGATGGCACTGACGACGGATGTGGGCAGGTGATCGCTGGCGACGATCGATCCGGCGACGAGCCCCACCGGCAAATTGTTGGCGATGTTGGTGGCAACCGCAGTCGCAATCCCGACGCTCCAGGCGGCCTTGGGTACGGATTGTCCGACAGCCTCATGCAGGAGCGTGCTGAGATGGCCGATCACGCCGGTCTTGATCAGCGCCTCCACCATCACGAAGAGCCCGCCGACGAGCGGCAGCACGCTCCATGACCTGTCTCTTATACACA
>NZ_JBBIAM010000325.1:0-1021 GCF_054185185.1 Bradyrhizobium sp. UFLA05-153 | reverse complement strand
CAAGTCATGAATATCTATATGGGGTGCCGGAGTGAAAATTGAACCCATGTTTGAATATCAGTTTCATCGCACAATCCTGTAAGCTTTCGCGCGCTTGCGGCGTGCCGGCGCCACTTTCGGCTGAAGTCGGTGAAGCGCTCGCATCACGCCGATCCGGGCGAACATCGTCCCGTCCTGTTCGGCAACCAGCAACAGCGCCTGCATCGCGGCCTGCCATTCTCTCGCGTTGTGTTCGGGCCTTCGGAAGCTTGGTGATGTAGAGGGCGGCGTCACGGAGCGTGACCAGATTCTTGCCCTTGGACAATTCGATAGGCTCGTCAAATTCTAGCGACCAGGACATGCGGGGAGGGGGGAGGAAATCAAATCTTTTGTATATCTAACGGATATAGGCAACTCGGCGCGAAATTGCGAATCAGTCCTTAATGCGGTTCCTGTGGGTGGGGATAAAAAGTGCCGTGACGATTGCTAACCGTAGGGTAATCGAATGTCCGATTTAAAGATCGCAAGTGCGCGGCGACAACTCGGCACGGCTCTTTCCATCTACCTGCAGGACCTCGATCCTGTCTCGGTGCATTGCCTCGCCGGAGGCGGCTGCGAATTGATCGAGTACTACGCCAAGAAGGCTGGCGGTGAACCATTTACATCGCACGTCCTTAAGACCTTTCCTGACATGGACATTCGACAAGTTAGGAATCTTCAACGCAAATTTTGGAATGCGTTCAAGCACGCCACCCACCAATACAGCGGGGAAGAGCGCGATGACGACGAACTGCTGATGCGATTTACCGATGCGCAGAACGATCACGTCTCATTCATCGGTTGGTACGACTACGCACTTGCTACAAACACAATGCCGATCGAGGCACAGGTCCATCAGGCTTGGTACATCGCCCTGAATCCCGACAAATTGGCAGCGCATTTTCCGCCAGAACTTTATGACGACACTTTCCCGGGGCTACGTGGGAAATCACGCCCGGAGCAGAAGCGGATGCTGAACGAGGTAATCGAGCGATACAGGACC
>NZ_JBBIAM010000324.1:0-1032 GCF_054185185.1 Bradyrhizobium sp. UFLA05-153 | reverse complement strand
GCGGCAACTCAAAAGAGCCCACTACCATGGGTCGCCCTCCGTTGACGTACAGGGGCGCCGGTCGCCGAGAAGAGTCCACACCTCGCACCGGGTGTCGGTGTTTTGGGAATTCGCGACACGTTCCGACTTGTCGCGCCGGAGGTGGACCTTAAAACCTGCGGATTTGGTGTCGTTGGCCGCCTACCTCGCCTCTGGTGAGCCATGAGCCCGGTGGGAGGCGCGTTTGCGGATTGAGATCGCGAGTTTGTGGGTCCCGGGATGTTGAGGGTTGCACACTTCCGGTATGGATTAAAAGCGACGTTTTACCGTCCAGCGATTTTTTCCGATCTGCCCCGATAAGCGGACACTTTCCAGCGTTTGTCGGCATGTCTTAAACGGGCCGATTCTGTTGAAAAACGTAGCGGTTGCGACGCAGAGGCATCAGTGATTCAGTCTGTCTAGGCTGGCAGGACTGAAGATCATGATGGGGCATCGGCAAGTCGAACAGGCTGCGTTGTTCTATGAGTTCTCGCTCGAAAGGCACATCCCCGCCGACCACTTGCTCCGGTCGATCGATAGATTTGTCGACCTTGAACAGATTAGGCAGGACCTGGCGCCCTTCTACAGCAGTATCGGTCGACCTTCGATCGATCCCGAGCTGATGATCCGGATGCTCCTGATCGGCTACTGCTTCGGCATCCGGTCGGAGCGGCGCCTGTGCGATGAGGTTCACCTCAATTTGGCCTACCGGTGGTTCTGCCGGCTCAGTCTGGATGGGGCGGTGCCGGATCACTCGACGTTCTCCAAGAACAGGCATGGCCGCTTCCGGGAGAGCGATCTCTTCCGTCGAGTGTTCGAGAGCGTCTTGCGCCGCTGCATCGAGGAGCGACTTGTCGGTGGTGAAGGATTTGCGGTCGATGCGAGCTTGATCAAGGCCGATGCCAATCGGCAGAAGGGGATCGAAGGCGACAAGGGACTTCCACCGGAGGCCGCCGGCCGAGCGATCGATGAGTATCTGGCCGTCCTCGACGATGCCGCTTTCGGAGCAGCGAC
>NZ_JBBIAM010000323.1:0-1072 GCF_054185185.1 Bradyrhizobium sp. UFLA05-153 | reverse complement strand
ACAGAAGCCAAGATCTGGTCTGCGGACTTGGTCCATTTGAAGGGCTTCGGGTTGTTGTTGTGCAGTTCGATGAACGTACGGATGTCGGCCTCGAGCTGCCTGACGGAGGTGTGAACACCTCGCTGGATTTGCTTTCTGGTGAGCTCAGCGAACCAGCGCTCAATCTGATTGATCCATGACGCAGAAGTCGGCGTGAAGTGAACATGATAGTGCGGCCGGCGAGCAAGCCACGCTTTGATCTTGGGCGTCTTGTGGGTGGCGTAGTTGTCCATGACGATATGGACAGCGAGCCCCTCAGGGATTTGAGCGTCGACCTCTTTGAGGAACTTTAAGAACTCGACCGCCCGATGGCGCTTGTAGCATTTGCCAATGACAAACCCGGAAGCGACATCGAGCGCGGCAAAAAGCGTGGTCGTACCATGCCGCATGTAGCTGTGCGTGCGACGTTCCGGTACGCCAGGCATCATCGGCAAGACCGGTTGCTCGCGATCGAGTGCTTGTATCTGACTCTTTTCATCAACGCTGAGGACAACGGCTCGGTTCGGTGGGGACAGGTAAAGCCCGACAATGTCGCGCACCTTGTCGACGAACAGCGGATCGCTCGACAGCTTGAATGTCTGGCTGCGGTGCGGCTGCAAGCCGAACGCCGTCCACATTCGGCGGATCGTGGTGTGAGAAAAACCAGTTTCCGCAGCCATCGAGCGGATTGACCAGTGCGTCGCATCGGGCGGCGTTGTACGCAATGTCCGCTCGATTACCTCAGCAACCTGATCGTCGTTGATGGTTCGAGGGCGGCCAGGGCGGGCTTCGTCAAGCAGGCCATCACAGCGATCCTTCAAGAATCGGCGGCGCCACTTGCCAACGGTGTGTTCATGGATGCCAAGTTCGGCAGCCACTGACTTGCTTGGCAAGCCATCTGCACACCGTAGAATCGCGCGGCACCGCTCAGATAGCGACCGGGCCACACGATGACGACGAACTTGCCTTTCTAAATATGCTCGCTCTTGCGGACTCAGCACCAACGGCTCGATTGGCCGGCCTCTAACACCTGCATTCGCCACAAGCGCTCTCC
>NZ_JBBIAM010000322.1:0-1083 GCF_054185185.1 Bradyrhizobium sp. UFLA05-153 | reverse complement strand
TCCGGCTCTTCCGGTTCAAACCTAGCTATTCGAACAGGGCCGTCCCAAAGCTCGACAACGCATTCGTCAACGAGCTGGTCGAAAAGGACTGCCTCGCTGCGACTGCTCACAGCCGCTTGTGGCCCCAAGCAGCGGTTGCAGGACGTCTGCTATTGCGCCGCTGTCAGGGGATGAGCAGACGTCCGGCGAGCCGGCCAAAAATGACGCGAGTGACCCTGAGCCGAAAACCGCGACTAGCACCTCAAATTAGCTTTCCGGAGGGGACTGGTCCGGCTCGCCTCGACCCCGGCTCCTGACCCACACCGGCCGTTTTCGCCTGCCGCAACAACCGTTGGCAACGGTCGGATTGAGGACATTTGGCAACACTTATCGGCAATCGTCCGTTGGTAACCACCCAATAGCATTGGCTGCCACCGTTCGGCCCGGGAGGTCGTCCAACGGCGAGATTCGCTGTTGGGGAGAACCCATGAGCCATCCGCGCGACGATCGTCAGGACGATCTGTTTCGTCCATCTTTGGAGAAGATCATCAACCTTCGCCATCCGTTGGTGCGTCTGGCGGCGGAGATCGATTGGGACTTCCTGGCGGGACGCTTCAGTTCGGTCTGTCGCCTCGGGCCGGGGCAGCCACCGTTGCCGACACGATTGGTAGCCGGACTGTTCATCCTCAAGCACATGCACAATCTCTCTGACGAGGCACTGTGCGACAGGTGGGTCGAGAACCCGTATTTTCAGTATTTCTGCGGCGAGGTGGTGTTCCGGCACGACCTGCCGTTCGATCGCTCGTCGCTGACCCGCTGGCGCCAGCGGCTGGGTGAGGAGCAGATCGCCGCGCTATTGCAAGAAAGTCTCTCGGTGGCGCATCGAACTGGGGCGATCGAGACCAAAGATCTCGAGCGGGTCGTTGTGGACACCACCGTCCAGGAGAAGGCGATCGCGCATCCGAGCGATGCGCGGCTTATGCACCGGGCGATCGAGAAGCTGGTCGATTTGGCTAACCACGAGAGTGTCGAACTGCGCCAGAGCTATCTGCGCGTGGCCAAGCGCGCCGCCATCATGGTGGGGCGGTACACGCATGCCCACCA
>NZ_JBBIAM010000321.1:0-1129 GCF_054185185.1 Bradyrhizobium sp. UFLA05-153 | reverse complement strand
CGCCGTTCCGAACGCATCGACCCTGACCAACTGGCGCTCGGTCTGGAGGATATCGACAGTGATATCGGCCGCATCAGAGAGAGCCGTCCAACGGTCGTTACAGACAACCCGGATGCGCCGTCGCGGCGCAAGCCGTTGCCCGATCATCTGCCTCGCGAAGACATCGTTCTCGATGTTGAGGATAAAGTCTGCGCTTGCTGTGGCGGGACATTGCATGCCATCGGCGAGAGCGTCAGCGAAATGCTGGACTGGGTGCCGGCACAACTTCGTGTCGTGCGCATCGCTCGCCCAAAGTACGCGTGTCGCTCCTGCAACAAGGTGGTGCAGGCGGCCGCGCCGGAGCGACCGATTGCGGGTGGCCTGGCATCGCCGGCGCTGCTGGCGCAAGTGCTGGTCAGTAAGTATTGCGACCACACTCCGCTTTATCGGCAGTCGCAAATCTTTGCCAGACACGGTGTCGATCTCAGCCGTTCGACGCTGGCCGGCTGGGTTGGTGGCGCGTGCTGGTGGCGGGAAGCCCTGCACGAACGGTTGTGCAAGAACGTGTTTGCTTCCGATCATCTGTTCGCCGACGACACGCCCGTTCCTGTGCTCGATCCCGGCCGAGGACGGACAAAGACCGGGCGTCTTTGGGTCTATGCTCGCGAACAGCGGCCGTGGTGCGGGCCTGAGCCGCCGGCGGCGGTCTATCTGTTTGCGCCTGACCGCAAGGCCGAGCGTCCGGCAGCGCATCTTGCCGACTTCAAAGGCGTCCTGCATGTCGACGGATATGCCGGCTTCGAGCAACTCGCCACCAATGAAGACGTTGTTCTGGCGGCCTGCTGGAGCCACACGAGGCGCAAGTTCTATGAGGTCGCAGAGGCGACCGGATCGCCCGTGGCGACCGAAGCCCTGCGCCGGATCGGCGAACTCTATGCTATCGAATCCCGTGTCCGCGGGCAGTCGTCGGCTCATCGGCTCGTCGAACGACGGTCCTTCTCCAGACCAATCGTTCAAGCGCTGCGTTCCTGGCTGGAGGCACAGCTTCTCCTCGTCTCTGGCCGCAGCACGCTTGCCGAAGCGATCCGCTACGCGCTCTCGCGCTGGGAGGGGCTGACGCGATTCCTGCATGATGGTCGGATCGAGCTCG
>NZ_JBBIAM010000320.1:0-1139 GCF_054185185.1 Bradyrhizobium sp. UFLA05-153 | reverse complement strand
AACTCTAAGGCGATGCCCTTGTTGCGGGGCATCGCCGCGTCTCGGCAGGCAACGAAAATTATGACGCAGTAGTACTAGTTCACGCTGCCACCTTCCTTCTCCCCTTGTGAACCGGGTATGACGAAATAAGTCAATAAATACAACGGCTCTGACCCGATGTGTCCGCCGTTGTGCCATATCTGCCGGCTCCTCTAGGAAGGCCGCTGATGCGCCCGAAGTCAGGCCGCACAGGCGCCGGAAAAATGCTCGGGCGGGGCCCGCTACGGCCCTGCCGCCGCTGCGGTCCGGTATGCCCTGCGCTCCCGCCGCGCTGTACTGCCTTGCGACGGCCTCGCGCTAGCGCCTTGCGTCATTTGAGGAGCAAAGTGGAAAACGTTCGCTCGCTCTGGCCCTTACCGCTTTTGGACACAAAGCGAAAGCCGCCAATGCGCAAAGGCGGATGTTCGCTCGCATGCCCCATCGATTGGGGTCAGGAGCGCGAGCAATTGAGCCGCGCGAGCGGCCCAGAGTTGTAGATGAGGAATAGATCGCCGGTATAGTGGAAATATTCTCCAACAAACTCCTTCGTCGCAAACTTAAGTTGGATCTTGTTATTGCTGGTAATGCGGGGAGCAAGCATTTTTCCGTCGCCCGTCGTTATGAACAGCTTGTTCGTGTCGCCCAACTTCACGTTCAGATCGATTGGTTTTGGTTGAACGGCCGGATTGGTCATTTCTTGAACGACCTGCCCTTTGCAAGAGAATTGTTGCTCTGCTGCACCGCCGGGCCCAACCATCGTTGTCAGCATGATTAGGCTACCCACAGCCAATCGAGCTATCTGCACCATGACATCGCTCCAATCCGGTACCCACGTCTTCGGTACTCTCACTCATAGCCACAGATTTGGTCAAGGCGCGCTTCGGTTGACTTTGTCCGCGTTAGGCCCAAAGCGGCGGTCCCGGATTGTCTGCTCTCGCGCCAATTGGGGGCCAAGCAGACGTGCACGGCGGTGTGCTCGATGCTGGCACGGTTCATATCGAGGCGCGCAAGAAGGTTGCAGATCATTCGATAGATGATTGAGCACGCCTTGGTCGTCGGGTCGCCTCACTGCGGCCAATCCTTGCAGAGCGTGATGCCGATCATGATCAGCGAGCCGATTG
>NZ_JBBIAM010000031.1:0-90595 GCF_054185185.1 Bradyrhizobium sp. UFLA05-153 | reverse complement strand
CGTCAATTATCGCCTGACTCGGCCGCCTCGTCTCATCTTGATTGACGCGTCGCTCTCATCCTGTTTGTCGCTCCATACTTCAGGGCTCGGCCGGCTAGACCGCCGCATCAGCAGGCCGAATACGCCGAGAACTACCAAGATGCCGCCCGCGATCATGAGCCAATAGCCGGGCGCTAGCGTCTGAAGCAGCCCGACCAGTTCGCTCATTTCTTCGCCTTCAGCCCGAGCGCTACCAAGCGCCGGATCGCGTGAGCCCGGGTAAGGGTCTTGTCGGCCGACGCGGCGATCCAGGCATCAATTGCGGCTAGCTCGGAGGGGTGCCAACGCTCGCCGACTTGAATCCCCTTGCCGGTCGGTGCAGGGCCGCGTTTTTTCTTTGGTACCACACTTGTCTTTGCCATAAACCTTGGTACCATAGAAGCAAGCCGAGGGGAAGGGTTCAGCTTCCGCCTCGGCTCTAACCCAAATCAAGAGAGGCTCTCATGATGCAGGCTAATTCCAAAACTACCACGCGCAGGCAATTCGCAACATGGCTGGCGGCGGCTACGGCCGGCGCTGGGGCGGCTGCGGTGGCTGTGCCCGTAACCACGCTCGCCGCGTCGCCAGACGATGACAGCGCACTGCTGCGGCTCGAGGAGGAGATTTTCGAGGCATGGCGGGCGTGGCAGGTATCTTGCGCCAATGGTGAGATACCGCGGCTCCAAGATATTCGGCACGCCGATTACGAGAGACGGTTGCAGGAAGAAAAGACGGCGGGGCGATATCTCAGTGCTGACGCGCGCTGGGAGGCTGTCATGTCGACGCCGGATGGCCTAGAGCTCGAGCGGCTGATCGCCTTGAGCGAAGACCACTTCGATCGCATGGCTGGCCTTATTGACAGGATGTGGTCCATCCCCGCGAGAACGGAAGCCGGCCGGAAGTCGAAGGTGCTGGTCGCGCTCGTTTGCATCATGGATTGGCGGGATCGCGATGAGGAGACCGACTGGCGCAACCTGATGGCTCGGCAACTGCTCATTGATCTGGTTGGCGGCCCGTCGGCGGAATCGATGCGGGACCAATTCGCCTAGCGGCAACACTTCATCAACGATTGAAGCGCATCCTCAAAAGGTCGCGGGGGATTCCAGCCCAACCGTTCCTGCCGCGACCGGACATAAGAGCCCGTCAGCTTCGGCTGGCGGGCTTTTTCATTGGGTGCAGTCTTCGTCAATAGAGAACAAACTACGAAGCGCCGTGTACGATCCGTGTATCATCGACTGGGCGTGACTAAACGGGAATGCCTGAATTCAAAGGGTTTTCTTCAACAGCAAATGAGACACGAAGATTTCGAGAACGAAGGTGTCAAGCTGTTGAGATTATTGGCGATCCCGGCAGGACTCGAACCTGCAACCCGCGGAGTAGAAATCCGCTACTCTATCCAGTTGAGCTACGGGACCGTCTGGACAGCCCCGGGGGATGGGGCCCGGCGACGTCTTAGCACGCCAAATATGAAAAATCCGCACGTCCGCCAAGTCCGGATCGAACCGTTTTCCCCGGTCGCGCGACCAAGCGAAGCGATGGACTCTTCTCGTCCCGTTCTGCCCAGCGACGCTCCAGACGTCGCACTCGCGTTCGGGACCCGGTCCACCGGCTGATTTTGTCCGGTGCTGCCACAGGCTTCGGCGGCGCCAGGGGCGGCACTTCGGAGGCCCACTCGGGCTTGCTTGCCAATGGCGCATGCGACGTTTTGCTATTCTGGTTCCATCGCCTTGAGTCTGTCACCTTTCCGCGCATTTCATCGCATACGCGGCGCTTGTCCGCGCTCCCGGGAGTCCATCATGATCGGTTTGGTTCGCGCCGTCACAATCTGCGCAACGCTGGCGCTCGGCCTGGTATCGGCGCAGGCCGCCGACAAGGCCTTCAAGCGCGACGATCTCGCTGATGCCGCGATCAAGCTGGAGGCCCAGATCAAGAGCGAGGCGGGGTCGGTCGCCAAGACCAACGCGACCCTGCGCACCGACGCGGATGCCGCCTTCCGGCGCAACGATGGCCGCAGCGGTCTTTCCATGCTCGGCCAGATCGCCGCCACCACGCCTGAGGATGCCGGCAACTGGCTGCGCCTTGCGAAGGTGATCTTCCAGATCGCGCCGAAGAGCTCGAGCGAGCAGACTTTTCTGCTCGAGCGCGCCTCGACCGCCGCTTACATAGCTTACATGCGCGCCGGCAATGCGGGCGAGGAGGCGGATGCGCTCGCGGTGCTCGGCAAGTCGCTCTCCGAGCGGCATTTGTTCCGGCCGGCGCTGGATGCGCTGCGGCTGTCGCTCGACATGCGGGAGGTTGCCGACGTCCGCGGGAGTTACGAGAAGCTGCGGGACGAGCATGGCTTCCGGCTGCTCGATTACACCGTCGATTCCGACTCGGCGAGCCCGCGCGCCTGCTTCCAGTTCTCCGAGGAATTGGCCAAGCGCACCGATTTCGCGCCGTTCCTGGCGCTCGCAGGCACCGACAAGCCGGCGCTGTCGGCCGAGGGCAAGCAGCTCTGCGTCGATGGCCTCAAGCATGGCGAACGCTACAACGTCAACTTACGCGCCGGCCTGCCGTCAACGGTGAAGGAGGGGCTGCCGAAATCGGCCGAGTTCAACATCTATGTGCGCGACCGCAAGCCGTTCGTGCGCTTCACCAGCCGCGCCTATGTGCTGCCGCGGACCGGCCAGCGCGGCATTCCCGTGGTCAGCGTCAATACGCCGGCGGTCAACATCAACGTGTTCCGGATCGGCGACCGCAACCTGATCAACACGGTCGTCGACAGCGATTTTCAGAAAACGCTGTCGCGCTACCAGCTCTCCGATCTCGGCGGCGAGCGCGGCGTAAAGGTGTGGTCCGGCGAGCTCGCGACCGTGATGACGCTAAACCAGGACGTCATCACCGCATTCCCGGTCGACCAGGCACTCGGCGATCTCCAGCCCGGCGTGTACGTGATGACCGCCGCGGCCAAGGGGCCGGGCAGCGACGACGATTCCCAGCTCGCGACGCAGTGGTTCATCGTCTCGGATCTCGGCGTCACAGCCTATTCCGGCAATGACGGCATCCACGTCTTCATCAATTCGCTGGCCTCGACCGATCCGGTCGGCAAAGCCGAGGTGCGGCTGGTCGCCCGCAACAACGAGATTCTGGCGACCCGCAAGACCGACGATGCCGGCCATGTGCTGTTCGAGGCGGGGCTGGCGCGCGGCGAGGGCGGGCTGTCGCCGGCGCTTTTGACGGTCAACGGCGAGAAGACCGACTATGCCTTCCTCAGCCTCAAGACCAGCGCCTTCGATCTCACCGATCGCGGCGTGGCGGGACGCGCGGTGCCGGCCGGCGCCGATGCCTTCGTCTATGCCGAGCGTGGCGTCTACCGATCCAACGAGACCGTGTACCTGACTGCGCTGTTGCGCGACGGGCAGGGCAATGCCGTGACCGGCGGGCCGCTGACGCTGGTGATCGAGCGCCCCGACGGCGTCGAATTCCGCCGCGCCGTGCTGTCCGACCAGGGCGCCGGCGGCCGCACGCTCTCGGTTCCGCTCAACTCCGCGGTCCCGACCGGGACCTGGCGGGTGCGCGCCTTCACCGACCCGAAGGGCGCGTCGGTCGGCGAGACCACTTTCATGGTCGAGGATTACGTCCCGGATCGGATCGAATTCGATCTCACGTCCAAGGACAAGCTGATCAAGGCGAATGCTCCGGTCGAACTGAAGGTCGACGGCCATTTCCTCTATGGCGCGCCGGCCTCGGGCCTGCAGCTCGAAGGCGACATGCTGGTGGCGCCAGCCGACGAGCGGCCGGGCTTTGCCGGCTACCAGTTCGGCGTTGCCGACGAGGAGAGCACCAGCAACGAGCGCACGCCGCTCGAAAACCTCCCCGAGGCCGACGCCAACGGCGTCGCGACCTTCCCGGTCACGCTGGACAAGCAGCCGGCTTCGACCCGGCCGCAGGAGGCGCAGATCTTCGTCCGCATGGCGGAGACGGGCGGCCGCGCCGTCGAGCGCAAGCTCGTGCTGCCGGTCGCACCCGCGGCCGCGATGCTTGGCGTCAAGCCGCTGTTCGGCGACAGAAACGTTGCCGAGGGCGACAAGGCCGAGTTCGACGTGGTGTTCGTCTCGCCGGAGGGCAAGACGCTGCAGCGCGACGGACTGCGCTATGAGCTCCTCAAGATGGAGTCGCGCTACCAGTGGTATCGCCAGAACAATTACTGGGAGTACGAGCCGGTCAAGTCGACCTCGCGCGTCGCTGACGGCGATCTCACCATTACCGCCGACAAGCCGTCGCGCATTTCGCTGAACCCACGGCCGGGACGCTACCGGCTGGACGTGAAGTCGAACGACGCGGACGGTCCGGTGACGTCGGTGCAGTTCGATGTCGGCTGGTATTCGGACGGCAGCGCCGACACACCCGACCTTCTGGAGACCTCGATCGACAAGCCGCAATACGCCTCCGGCGACACCATGACGGTGTCGGTGAACGTGCGTAGCGCCGGCAAGCTCACCATCAACGTGCTGGGCGATCGCCTGCTGACGACGCAGACCGTCGACGTCAAGGAAGGTACAGCGCAGGTCAAGATCCCCGTCGGCAACGACTGGGGCACCGGCGCCTACGTGGTGGCGACTTTGCGCCGGCCGCTCGATGCGGCGGCCCAGCGCATGCCTGGCCGGGCAATCGGGCTGAAGTGGTTCGGCATCGACAAGCAGACGCGCACGCTCGCCGTGAAGCTGACGCCGTCGGCGCTGATCCGGCCGAATTCGATGCTGAAGATCCCGGTGAAGCTCGACGGGCTCAACCCGGGCGAGGATGCCAAGATCGTCATCGCGGCGGTCGATGTCGGCATTCTCAACCTCACCAACTACAGGCCGCCGGCTCCGGACGACTACTATCTTGGCCAGCGCCGCCTGACCGCCGAGATCCGCGATCTCTACGGCCAGCTCATCGACGGCATGTCGGGCACGCGCGGCCAGATCAAGTCCGGCGGCGACGCGGGCGGAGCCGAGCTGCAGGGCTCGCCGCCCATACAAAAGCCGCTTGCGCTCTATTCGGGCATTGTCACGGTTGCCGCTGATGGCACCGCGGAAGTGAGCTTCGACATCCCGGAGTTCGCCGGCACCGCGCGCGTCATGGCGGTGGCGTGGACCGCGACAAAGCTTGGCCGTGCCAATACCGACGTCGTGATCCGCGATCCCGTGGTGCTGACGGCGACCCTGCCGCGCTTCCTGCTCAATGGCGACCACGGCACGGTCAATCTCGAGATCGACAATGTCGAGGGCCAGGCCGGCGACTACACGATCAACGTGAAAACGGGCGGCCCGGTGAAGATGACCGGCAATCCCGCAACCACGATCAAGCTCGCCGCCAAGCAGCGCAATTCGTTCTCGCTCGCGCTCGATGCGACCGCGGCGGGGCAGGCGACGCTCGACGTCGACATCAAGGGGCCGAACGGACTGGCGCTCGCGCGGCACTACGCGCTCGACGTCAAGGCGGCGACGCAGGTACTGGCGCGCCGCTCGATCCGCACCCTGGCGAAGGGCGAGAGCCTGACGCTGACCTCGGACATGTTCTCGGACCTCGTGCCGGGCACGGGCAGCGTCTCGGTCTCGGCGAGCCTGTCGACCGCGCTCGACGCCGCGACGATCCTCAAGGCGCTCGATCGTTATCCCTATGGCTGTTCGGAGCAGATCACGAGCCGCGCCATGCCGCTGCTCTACGTCAACGAGCTCGCGGCCGGCGCCCATCTTGCGATGGACACCGAGGTCGATCAGCGCATCCGCGACGCGATCGAGCGGTTGCTGGCCCGTCAGGGCTCGAACGGCTCGTTCGGGCTGTGGTCGGCCGGTGGCGACGACGCCTGGTTGGATGCCTACGTGACGGACTTCCTCAGCCGCGCCCGTGAAAAAGGCTTTGTGGTGCCGGACGTGCTGTTCAAGAACGCGCTCGACCGCATCCGCAACTCCGTCGTCAACGCCAACGAGCCTGAGAAGGACGGCGGCCGCGATCTCGCCTACGGCCTCTATGTGCTCGCGCGCAATGGCGCTGCCCCCATCGGCGATCTCCGCTATCTCGCCGATACCAAGCTGAACAACCTGGCGACGCCGATCGCCAAATCACAGCTTGCGGCGGCGCTCGCGCTGGTCGGCGACCGCAACCGCGCGGAGCGGGTCTATGGTGCCGCGCTCGACTCGCTCGCGCCAAAGCCGGTGCTGGAGTTCGGCCGCAGCGATTACGGCTCGCAGCTTCGCGATGCCGCAGCATTCGTCTCGCTCGCCAGCGAGGGCAACGCGCCGAAGGCGACGCTGACGCAGGCCGTGTCCCGTGTCGAGACCGCGCGCGGACTGACGCCCTACACCTCGACGCAGGAGAATGCGTGGCTGGTGCTGGCGGCGCGGGCACTGGCGAAGGAAAACCTGTCGCTCGATGTCGACGGCCAGCCGGTCAAGACCGCGCTGTACCGCAGCTACAAGGCGGCGACGCTGGAAGGCAAGCCGCTGAAGATCACCAACACGGGTGATGCTCCGATACAGGCCGTGGTCTCGGTATCAGGCTCGCCTGTCACGCCGGAACCTGCGGCTTCAAGCGGCTTCAAGATCGAGCGCAGCTATTTCACGCTCGACGGCAAGCCTGCCGACATCAGCAAGGTCAAACAGAACGATCGCTTCGCTGTGGTGTTGAAGATCACCGAGGCCAAGCCCGAGTACGGGCACATCATGGTGTCCGACTATCTGCCGGCGGGTCTCGAGATCGACAATCCGAAGCTGGTGTCGTCGGGCGACAGCGGCACGCTGGACTGGATCGAGGATGGTGTGGAGCCGGAGGATACCGAGTTCCGCGACGACCGCTTCACCGCTGCGGTCGACCGGGCCTCGGACGCCAAGTCGGTCTTCACCGTCGCCTATATCGTGCGCGCGGTCTCGCCCGGCAAATACGTGCTGCCGCAGGCCTATGTCGAGGACATGTACAATCCCTCGCGATATGGCCGAACGGGGACTGGGTCGGTTGAGGTGCGCGCGGCGAAGTGAGTGTGGATGAGATGAGCGAGGTGGACGTTTCTTGTCATTCCGGGGCGGCTCCAAGAGCCGAACCCGGAATCTCGAGATTCCCCGAAGCGCAATTGCGCTCGGAGGTCTGGTCCTTCGGACCATCCCGGAATGATGGCAGGGAGGGCGGGCGCGGAATCACGCATGTCCTCTCTGCCCTCGCGCTGACGCTCATCCTCACCATCTGCGCCTTCGTCGCCTGGGCCATCTCCCTCGGCCCGCTGCCGCTCGACGAGGCGCGCCAGGTCTCCACCACCATCGTCGATCGCAACGGAAAACTCCTGCGCGCCTATGCGATGGCCGACGGGCGCTGGCGGTTGCCGGTCGAGACCAAGGCGAACGTCGATCCGACTTATGTGAAGCTGCTGCTCGCCTATGAGGACCAGCGCTTCTACGCGCATCACGGCGTCGATCCGCTCGCGCTCGCGCGCGCTGCGATCCAGCTTGGGACGCGCGGCCACATCGTTTCGGGCGGCTCGACCATCACGATGCAGCTGGCGCGGCTGATGGAGCCGCGGCGGCAGCGCTCGCTCCATGCGAAGCTGCGGCAGATCGTGCGCGCCATCGAACTCGAGCGTAGCCTGAGCAAGGACCAGATCCTCGATCTCTATCTCGCGCTGGCGCCCTATGGCGGCAATCTCGAGGGCATCCGTGCAGCGTCCATCGCCTATCTCGGCAAGGAGCCGAAGCGGCTGTCGCTCGCTGAAGCCGCGCTTCTGGTCGCATTGCCACAATCACCGGAAACACGCCGGCTCGATCGCTATCCCGAGGCTGCGCGCAAGGCGCGCGACCGCGTGCTCGACCGCATGGTCGAGGAGCATCAGATCAGCGCTGATGACGCGAAACAGGCGAAGGCTGTGCCCGTGCCGAAGCTGCGCAAGCCGATGCCGATCCTGGCGCCGCATGCGTCCGATACCGCGCTTTCAACCGTCAAGGATACGCCGGTCATCAAGCTGACGCTGGATGCCAATCTCCAGAAGGTGCTGGAGCCGCTCGCGCGCGACCGCGCCATTGCGCTGGGTGCAAACATCTCGGTCGGCATCATCGTCGTCGACAATGAGAGCGGCGACGTGCTGGCGCGCGTCGGCTCCGCCGATTATTTCGACGAGAGCCGGGCAGGGCAGGTCGACATGACCCGCGCCCTGCGCTCGCCGGGCTCGACCCTGAAGCCGTTCATCTATGGCCTCGCTTTCGAGGACGGCTTCGTCCACCCCGACAGCCTGATCGACGATCGCCCGGTCCGCTTCGGCTCCTACGCGCCGGAAAATTTCGACATGACGTTCCAGGGCACGGTGCCGGTCAAGAAGGCGCTGCAGATGTCGCTGAACGTGCCGGCGATCGTGCTGCTCGACCGTGTCGGTTCCAGCCGCCTGGCCTCGCGGCTGCGGCAGGCCGGCGGCAATCTGGTGCTCCCTAAGGACGAGGCGCCGGGTCTTGCCATGGGCCTCGGCGGTGTCGGCGTCACGCTTCAGGATCTCGCGCAGCTCTATTCGGGCATCGCCAGGCTCGGAACCACGCGCCCGCTGCGCGAGGTCATGACCGACACGGACGCGCGCGAGCCGCTGCGGCTGCTCGACCAGGTCGCGGCCTGGCAGGTCGGCAACGTGCTCCTTGGTACGCCGCCCCCCGAAAATGCCGCCCACAATCGCATCGCCTTCAAGACCGGGACCTCCTACGGCTATCGCGATGCCTGGTCGGTCGGCTTCGACGGCCGCATGACCATCGCCGTCTGGGTCGGCCGTCCCGACGGCGCGCCGGTTCCCGGCCTGATCGGCCGCGTGGCAGCGGCGCCCATCCTGTTCGATGCCTTCGCCCGGAGCGGAAAGTTGCCGGTTCCGTTGCCCAAGCCACCGAAGGGAACCCTGGTCGCCAGTAACGCCAAGCTGCCGTTACCCCTGAGGCGGTTCCGTCCCGTCGGGGAACTCGTCCGCACTGGCGGCGAGCAGGCGCCCCACATCCAGTTTCCCCTGAACGGTTCCCGGATCGACGTCGACCGCTCGGCGGGTAGCGAGGCTGCCACCATGCCTGTGAAGGTCGCCGGCGGCGTTCTGCCCATGACCATACTGGTCAACGGCACCGCGCTCGGCGAGATCGACGGACGGCGCCAGCGGCTGATCGATCCGCCCGGGCCGGGCTTTGCGCGGCTGACCGTGATCGACGCCACGGGCGCCGCCGACACAGTTGTCATTCGAATTCAATGATCCCGGCTTAAGCGGTTGTAGGGGTGGCGGTTTCAGCGTATGCGGAACCAATGGTCGAGACCTATGCCCGCCCCCGTTTCGGAGAGCCGCGCGAGCCGAAAACCCCCGTAAATCCGGGCAACCGGTTCGTGCGCGTGATCGATGCCGTCACCGGCAGCCACGCCCGCGCAATCGGCTTCCTGCTGCTCTGCGCGCTGCTTCTGCTCTTGCCCGGCTTCTTCACGATTCCGCCCGTCGATCGCGACGAGGCGCGCTTTGCGCAGGCGACCAAACAGATGGTCGAGACCGGCGACTATGTCGACATCCGCTTCCAGGACGACGTCCGCTACAAGAAGCCGGTCGGCATCTACTGGCTGCAAGCGGCCGCCGTTCACACCGCGTCCGCGCTCGGTCTGCCGCGCGCCCAGTTGCGCATCTGGGTCTACCGGGTGCCGTCACTCATCGGCGCGATCGGTGCGATGCTGATGACCTATTGGACCGCGCTCGGCTTCGTCACGCGCCGCGCCGCCGTGCTCGCGGCGCTGGTGATGTGCGCGTCCGTGCTGCTCGGCGTCGAGGCGCGGCTTGCCAAGACCGACGCCGTGCTGCTCTTCACCGTGGTTGCGGCGATGGGCGCGATGGGGCGGGTTTATCTCGCCTGGCAGCGCGGCGAGGACGAGGCGCATCCGCCATGGAGCTATCCCGCGATCTTCTGGACCGCGATCGCCGTCGGCATCCTGATCAAGGGGCCGCTGATCCTGATGTTCGCCGCGCTCACCATCATCGTGCTGGCGATCCAGGACCGCGACGCATCCTGGCTGTGGCGGCTGCGCCCGCTCTGGGGCCTGATGTGGGTGCTGGTGCTGGTGCTGCCCTGGTTCATCGCGATCTTCTGGCGTGCGGGCGATGCGTTCTTCGCCGATTCCGTCGGCGGCGACATGTTGAGCAAGCTTGGCGCCCAGGAATCCCATGGCGCGCCGCCCGGACTCTACTTGGTCCTGTTCTGGATCACCTTCTGGCCGGGCGCGCCGCTTGCGGCGATGGCGGCGCCGGCGGTGTGGCGGGCCCGGCGCGAGCCCGGCGCGCAATATCTGCTGGCGTGGCTGATCCCATCCTGGATCGTGTTCGAGGCGGTGCTGACCAAGCTGCCGCACTACGTGCTGCCGCTCTATCCGGCGATCGCGATCCTCACGGCCGGCGCCCTGGAGCGGCGCGTGCTGTCGCGCTCCTGGCTGATGCGCGGCTCGGCCTGGTGGTTCGCAATCCCTGCGCTCGGCTCGATCGCGGCGGTCGTCGGCGCCGTCATGCTGACGCGCCAGCCGGCTTTCGCCGCCTGGCCGTTCATCGCGGCGTCGTTGATCTTCGGCCTGTTCGCCTGGTGGCTCTACGACAATAACCGCGCCGAACGCTCGCTGCTCAACGCGCTGGTTGCGGCGCTGATGCTGGCGGTCGTGGTCTGGGGCCTGGTCCTGCCGTCGCTGACGCCGCTGTTTCCGAGCGTCGAGATCGCGCGCGAATTGCGCAACGTGCGCTGCGTCGGCCCGAAGGCGGCCTCCGCCGGCTATCACGAGCCGAGCCTGGTCTTCCTGACGGGGACGTCGACGCTGCTGACCGACGGCTCGGGTGCCGCCGATTTCCTCAAGCAGGGAAGCTGCCGCTTTGCGTTCATCGAGCAGCGTTCCGAGCGCAGCTTCGTCCAGCGTGCCGAGGCGATCGGGCTGCGCTACCGCGTCGGCTCGCGCATCGACGGCTACAACTTCTCGCAAGGGCGCGCGATCTCGATCGCGATCTTCCGCTCGGAGGGCTCGGAATAGGATGCCCGGTGAAATCGCACATCGATCGAGCTACGGCGCGCAATTGCTGACGGTCTCAGGCCACGCGCTGACGCAGCTCGTCCGCGCTCCCTCGCATTCGCGGCGCGCGGAGGCGGCGCGCCGGCTGGCGCGGCATTCGCTCTGGCTGAGTGTTGCGGGCGCGGCCCTGATCATCGCGCTGATGGTCGCGTTCGATATGAGCGAGATCCAGATGATGCCCGCGCGCGGCACGCCGGGCCTGTGGCCGATCAAGATCCTCACCGATTTCGGCAAGGACGAGTATGTGCTGACGACGCTCGCCGCTGCGCTGGTGGTCGTGGCGCTGGTCGCAGCCGACCGGCACGGCACCTCGCGCGCGCTGCTGCTCGGCTTCGGCACGCGGTTGCAATTCATCTTCTTTTCCGTGCTGTTCTCAGTGCTGGTCGGCGAGGTCCTGAAATACGTCATTGGCCGCGGCCGGCCCTTCGTCGGCGGCAAGGCCAACGCCTTCAACTTCATTCCCTTCAGTGGAACGGAAGCCCATGCGAGCCTTCCTTCCGGCCATGCAGTGACGGCGTTCGCGCTGGCCTTTGCGGTGAGCGCGCTGTGGCCCAGGCTGCGCGTGTTCATGTTCACCTATGCCGTCGTGATCCTGCTGACGCGGCTGGTGCTGCTCGCCCATCATCCGAGTGACGTCGTTGCCGGCGCCCTGGTCGGCATCGTCGGCACCATGGCGGTGCGCTACTGGTTTGCGGCGCGCCGGCTCGGCTTCGCCATCGGCAGCGACGGGGTGATCGTGGCGCTTCCGGGGCCGGTGTTCGGCCGCCTCAAAAGGGTTGCCCGCGGGGCATCCGCCCCATAAAAGCGGCTGCCTGCCGACCGGACCGGTTCCCGCCGCGGGCCAATTCCAACCACGAGCATCGATTTGTCGTTCCAGCCCTCGGTTTCCATCGTCGTCCCCGTGCGCAATGAGGCGGACAATATCGCGCCTCTGATCGAGGAGATCGGCGCTGCGCTCGATGGCCGCTGGGCCTTTGAGATCGTCTACGTCAATGACGGCTCGACGGATGCGACCGGCGAGCGGCTGTCGGCCATCATGAAGCAGCGGGGCAACCTGCGTCAGCTCCGTCATGCGAAGTCAACCGGGCAGTCTGCGGCCGTGCGGAGCGGCGTGCGGGCGGCGCGCGGCGCGATCGTGGCGACACTCGACGGCGACGGCCAGAACAATCCGGCCTTCCTGCCAGACCTGATCGCGGCGGTCGAAAAAAGCGAGCGCATCGGCCTCGTCGCCGGCCAGCGGGTCGGGCGCAAGGACACCGGCTTCAAGAAGTTGCAGTCGCGCATCGCCAACCGCGTGCGCAGCACGATCCTGAAGGACGGGACGCGCGACACCGGGTGCGGTCTGAAGGCGTTCCGCCGCGAGGTGTTTCTGATGCTGCCCTATTTCGACGGATTGCATCGCTTCCTGCCGGCGCTGGTGCGCCGGGAGGGTTTCGAGATCGCCTATGTTGACGTTGTCGACCGGCCGCGCCGTGCCGGCGTGTCAAACTACGGTTTCTTCGACCGGCTATGGATCGGGATCATGGATCTCGCCGGCGTGTGGTGGTTGATCCGCCGTAAGAAGCCGACACCAGATGTCACTGAGGTGAAGGCATGATCATCCAATACGGCCAGGCGCTGAGCAACTATCTCTACGACGTCTTCGTCGCCAAGTTCGACTTCTGGCTCGCCTTCGGCCTGGTCGCACAGCTGTTCTTCACGGCGCGCTTTCTCGTGCAATGGATCGCGAGCGAGCGTGCCGGAAACAGCGTGGTGCCGATGGCCTTCTGGTTCTGCTCCATGGGCGGCGGGCTGATGACGCTGGTCTATGGCGTCGTGAAGCGCGAGCCGGTCATCATCCTCGGACAAGCGCTCGCGACGATCATCTACATCCGCAACATCATGCTGATCGTCAAAAACCGCGGCCGCGCCTCGAAGACGCTGGATCGCTGACCCTGTTCGGACCGAGGCTTTTGGGCCCGTTCGACGACAATGTCGAAAACAACCCCATGCAAAGTAGACCGGCGATCGCCGGTCTAAGCGCCAAGCATCTGGTAGATAAGGCGTATCGGACAAACTAGCGCGGCAGAGCGGACGCCGCGCCAGAGGCGGGCAGGGTGGCCGCCTCGGCCTCGTTTCTGCGGTAGGGCTCGCCGGCTGCATCGAGCACGGGATAGGCCACCGAGCAGATATGCGAGTGGATGCGGCGCAGGTCGCGCAGCACGTCCAGATGCAGCGAGGTGGTCTCGATGGTCTCGGGCCGCCCCTCGCGCAGGCGATCGAGATGCCGCTCGACGGCGGCAAGCTCGGTGTTGCGCAGCGCGGACTTTTCCACCAGCAGCTTGCGCGCCTCGTTGGCATCGCCCGACATGAACACACCGAAGGCGATACGCAGCGAGTCCATCGTCCGCTTGTGGAAGGCAGCCAGCTCCTCGGCGCCCTCGGCCGAGAACTGGAAGCGTCGCTTGATCTTCTTGGTGGCGAGCTCGCTCAAATTCTTGTCGATGATGTCGCCGATATGCTCGAGATTGATGGCGAAGGAGATGATCTCCATCGCACGCCGGCCCTCGCCCTCGTCCAGGCTGCCGCGCGTCAACTTTGTCACGTAGAGCTTGATGGACTCATCGAGGCTGTCGACGATGTTGTCCGTCTTCGAGACCTGCTCGACCAGCGCGCGGTCGCCCGTCATCATCGCCGCCATCACCTTGCGCAGCATGACCTCGACGAGATCGCCCATGCGCAGCGTTTCGCGGGCGGCATCCGCCAGCGCGAGAGAGGGGGTCTCGAGCGCCGTCTCGTCGAGATAACGCGGGCGGGCAGGGTCCTCCTCCCGTACGCGATCGGGAAACAGCCAGGTCAGCAGCCGCGACAGGGCATCGAGCAGCCCGATGAAGATCGCCGCCGTTGCAAGATTGAAGGCGATATGGAAGGCGGCCGTCATCTTTGCGAGATCCGGCTGCCAGAGGTGCAGTTGGTCGGCGATTCCTTGAAGGAACGGCAGCACCAGCGCGATCCCGGCCACGCGATTGATCAGATTGCCGACCGGCAGGCGATAGCTGGCCGGATCGTCACGCCGCGCGCCTTCGAACACGGGATTGATTGCGCTGCCGAGATTGGCGCCGAGGACGAGCGCCAGCGCAGCATGGGGCGAGATGAACTGGGAATAGGCCAGCGACATGATCAATAGCACGCTGGCGACGCTCGAATGCACCGCCCAGGTGATGACGGCGGCGATGACGATGCAGAGCACGGGATCCCCGGTGATGGCCGACATCACGACGCGGACGCCAGGGGCGTTCTCGGCCGGCGCCAGTGTATCCAGCAGGATATGCAGCGACAGCAGCATCAGGCCGAGACCGATCGAGACGCGGCCGATGTCCTTGATCCGCGAGCGGGGCCCTGAGCGGAAGGCGACGAGCCCGAGCACGAATAGGACGGGAGCGACGGCCGCGATGTTGAAGGACAGCACCTGCACGATCAGCGTGGTGCCGACATTTGCACCGAGCATGATGGCAAGCGCGGCGACCAGGCTGACAAGGCCTTCGGCCGCGAACGAACTGGTGATCAGGGCCGTCGCCGTGCTGCTCTGGAGCAGCGCAGTCAGCCCGAGCCCGGCCGCAAAGGCGCTGAAGCGGTTGCTCAGCGCTCGGCCGAGCAGCCGCCGCAGGTCGGGACCGAAAGCGCGCAAAATGCCGCTGTGGACCATATGCAGGCCCCACAGTAACAGCGCCACGCCGCCCATCAGGTCGAGCAGAACCATGCTTCCCATGCTCCGCGTCCCTCGGAATTGAGTCGAAGAGTCAGGCTATTCCCATACGACCGCGGATCAACGATTTTGTTGCAACGCGCCAATATCAACCTTTGTTGCGGCGCGTTTGCTAGGCGGGATGCCTAATCTCGAAGCTCAAATTGCCGCGTTGAAGGCAGCAAAGCCGCGATCGAGATCGGCCTTGAGGTCCTCGACGCTCTCGAGCCCGATGTGCAGACGCAGCGTCGGACCGCCCGGAGCCCACTTCGTTGCCGTGCGATAACTGTCGCAGTCGAAGGGGATAGCAAGGCTCTCGAAGCCGCCCCAGGAGTAGCCCATGCCAAACAGCTTGAGGCTATCGAGCATGGCATCGACGGCCTTCTGCGGCGCCGGCTTCAGCACGAGGCTGAACAGGCCCGAGGCGCCGGTGAAGTCGCGCTTCCAGATCGCGTGGCCCGGATCAGTCTCGAGCGCGGGATGGAGCACGCGCGCGACCTCCGGCCGCGTGGCGAGCCAGCGCGCCACGTCGAGCCCCGAGCGATAGTGCTGCGCCAGCCGCACCGACAGCGTGCGCATGCCGCGCAATGCGAGGAAGACGTCGTCGGGACCGGCGCAGGCGCCGAGCAGGCGGATGGCTTCGGTCACCAGCGGCCAGGCTCTTGCATTGGCGGAGATGGTGCCGAACATGATGTCGGAATGGCCGCCGATATATTTGGTCGCAGCCTGCATGCTGATGTCGACACCCTGGTCGAGCGAGCGATGATAGAGCGGCGTCGCCCAGGTGTTGTCGTCGATGACGAGCGCATCGCGGGCATGCGCGACCTCGGCAATCGCGCGAATGTCGGGCATCTCGAAGGACTGCGAGCCCGGCGCTTCCACCAGCACCGCGCGCGTGTTGGGCTTGAACAGAGCCTCGATGCCTGCGCCGATCAGCGGATCGAAATAGGTGGTCTCGACGCCGTAGCGCGCGAGCAGGCCGTTGCAGAAATTGCGGGAGGGCCGATAGGCGTTGTCGCAGACGAGCAGGTGATCGCCTGCCTTCAGCACCGCGAGCAGGGTGGTCGTGATCGCAGCCAGGCCCGACGGCGCAATGCCGACGCCGGCGCAGTTCGGTCCCTCCAGCGCCATCAGCGTCTCCTGCAGCGCCCTGGTGGTGGGCGTGCCGTGGCGGCCGTACTGGAACTCGCCGCGATGGGCGTGCAGGTCCTCGGCGGTCGGGTAGAGCACGGTCGAGCCGTGGACGACCGGCGGATTGACGAAGCCCTTCTGTGCCTTGGTGTCACGGCCGGAGGTCACCAACCGGGTGTCGGGGTGCTGCGAAAAGGGCTTTGCGCCCTCGGAAGAATTCATGCGAGTGCTTTCAAAGGCGATTGTGGGCGAGGGGAAAGCCCCTCGCGGGACGGCTGGTTGGCCGCGTCTCGTAATAACAGATCACAGAAGAGTCCCGTCAACCCCTTGACCCGGCTCGCCAGTCGTTCTGTGATGCGCAGGTGCTATTCTGTCGCCGCATGTTGAGGGGCTTGCCGCGACCTTTCGATCCACCGCCTGACGGACCATGCGTGACAGCCTGGGTCCTTTAAGGTTTTCGGCAGGGATCTCGGGGTTGGCCCACAGCTTGCACGACGTTCAGCGAATGATGTTCAACGAACGTTCCTCTACGCCCTTTAGAGATGACCGTACGTCGCGTCCCAAGCGACGTCCTTGAAAGGCCACAGCCCATGAAACGCGTAACTTTGGTTCTCACCCTTGCTCTCGCCGCCGGCCTGTCCGCCCCGGCCGCCCAAGCGCAAACGCTCAAGACGATCAAGGACAGGGGCATGCTGTCCTGCGGCGTCAGCCAGGGCCTGCCGGGCTTCTCGTCGCCGGACGACAAGGGCAACTGGACCGGGCTCGACGTCGACCTCTGCCGCGCGGTCGCGGCGGCCATCTTCAACGATGCGACGAAAGTCAAATACGTGCCGACGTCCGCAAAGGACCGTTTCACCGCGCTGCAATCCGGCGAGATCGACATGCTCTCGCGCAACACCACCTGGACGATCTCGCGCGATACCTCGCTCGGCGCCAATTTCGCCGGCGTGAACTACTACGACGGCCAGGGCTTCATGGTGAAGAAGTCGCTCAAGGTGAATTCGGCGCTGGAACTCAACAGCGCCTCGGTCTGCGTCCAGACCGGCACCACCACCGAGCAGAATCTCGCCGACTACTTCAAGGCCAACAACATGAAGTACGAGGTGATCGCGTTCGCCACCAACGACGAGACGGTCAAGGCCTATGAATCCGGGCGCTGCGACGTCTTCACCACGGACCAGTCGGGTCTCTACGCCAACCGCCTGAAGCTTGCCAATCCCAACGACCACATGGTGCTCCCGGAAATCATCTCCAAGGAGCCGCTCGGCCCGATGGTGCGTCACGGCGATGATCAGTGGTTCGACATCGTGAAATGGACCCTGTTCGCGATGGTCACGGCCGAAGAGCTCGGCATCACCTCCAAGAACGTCGACGAGAAGGCGAAGGCGGACAATCCGGAGCTGAAGCGCGTCCTCGGCACCGACGGCAATTTCGGCGAACAGCTCGGCCTGACCAAGGACTGGGTGGTCCGGATCGTGAAGCTGGTCGGCAATTACGGCGAGGTGTTCGACCGTAACGTCGGCTCCGGCTCACCGCTCGGTATCGCCCGCGGTCTCAACAGCCTCTGGAACAAGGGCGGTCTCCAGTACGCGCCGCCGATCCGCTGATTTGATCAAGCCCACGGCTTGCGGCGATGAGCACCGAGGCCCGTAAACCACCACCGCAGATCGCGCTGAAGCTGAGGCGCGCTCTCGGTGGTAAGGCTGGCTGGAACGGCGTTGCCGTCCAGCTTGCCTTCGCCGCGATCCTGGGCTGGATGGCCTATGAGATCATCTCCAATGCCCGCGCCAACCTGGAAAACCAGCACATTGCTGCCGGTTTCGGCTTCCTGAGGAACAACGCGGGCTTCGACGTCAATCAGACCCTGATCCCCTACACCGGCTCGGACACGTTCTTGCGGGTGTTCGTGGTCGGACTTCTGAATACGCTGGTGGTCTCGGTGGTGGGCATCGTCTTCGCCACCGTCATCGGCTTCATCGTCGCGCTGTGCCGGCTCTCGCCCAACTGGCTGCTGTCGCGTGTCGGCGAGATCTATGTGGAGATCATCCGCAACCTGCCGCTCCTGTTCCAGCTACTGTTCTGGTACCTCGCGGTGCTCGCGGCCTTGCCCAACCCGCGGCAGAGCATCTCGCTGCTGGGCATCGCCTTCATCAGCAATCGCGGGCTGGTCGTTCCCAGCCCGATCGGCGAGAGCGGATTCGTGCCGTTCCTCGCGGTGCTCGCGTTCGGCATCGTTGCCTCGCTTGCGTTGCGGATCTACGCGCGGCGTGCGCTCTATCAATACGGCCACATGATCCGCATCTGGCCCTACCTGCTGGCCCTTCTGTTCGGGCTCCCGCTCGTCACGATGCTGATCTTCGGTCTGCCCTTCACCTTCGAGCTGCCGCAGCTCAAGGGCTTCAATTTTGCCGGCGGCTCGCGGATCATTCCGGAATTCGTGGCGCTGGCGGTGGCGTTGTCGACCTATACGGCCGCTTTCATCGCCGAGATCGTGCGCGCCGGTATCCTGTCCGTGCACAAGGGACAGATGGAGGCGGGATCCTCGCTCGGCCTGAGCCGCGGCACCACGCTGCGGCTGATCGTGGTGCCGCAGGCCATGCGTGTCATCGTGCCGCCGCTGACCAACCAGTATCTCAACCTCACCAAGAACTCCTCGCTTGCCGTCGGCATCGGCTATCCCGATCTGGTCTCCGTGTTCGCCGGCACGTCGCTCAGCCAGACCGGGCAGGCGATCGAGATCATCGCCATGACGATGGCCGTCTACCTCCTGATCTCGCTCTTCACCAGCGCGGTCATGAGCGTTTATGGCTGGCGCATCAATCGGAGCCTGGGAGCATGACGGATATCACCGCGTCATCCTTCGTTCGCCAGGACCTCGTTGCGGAGCGGCCTGCGCCGGTGAAGACCACCGGCTTCGTCGGCCTCGTGCGCACGCGCCTGTTGAGCTCGCCGACCAACATTCTCTTGACGATCCTTGGAGCATTGCTGCTCTGGTACATGGTCATTCCCGCCTTCAGATTCCTGCTGGTCGACGCCGTCTGGACCGGCAAGGACCGTACGGCGTGCCTGCCCGAGAATGCCGGATATGTGGTCGGTGCCTGCTGGCCCTATATCCAGGCGAAGCTTCCGCAGCTCATCTACGGCTTCTATCCCGAGGCCGAACGCTGGCGGGTCAATCTGACCTTCATCCTGGCGGCAGTCCTCTTGCTGCCGCTGCTCATTCCGCGCCTGCCGGCGAAGGGGCTCAATGCCGGGCTGTTCTTCTTCGCCCTTCCGGTGGTCGCGTTCTTCCTGATGCACGGCGGCGGCATCACCGGTTTCGGCCTGAGCTGGACCGCCGGCCTGCTGCAACTGTTCGATGACAGCGTCATCGGCGCGGGGCAGGTGCTGGTCAGCCTCGGCAAGAGTTCGGCCATCGGGCCGCTGCTCTGGGTCGTCGGAAACTTCATCGTGCTGGTCGGCACCGCGATCCAGTGGCTGATCTTCCCATTGACCTGGCTGCGCGATCAGATCCAGGCGAGTAGCCAGTCGGTCTGGATCGATTTCGCGATCACGACCATCGTCGTCTCGCTGATCCTGTTCTTCCTCGGCGGGGGAATGCGCACCGGCTGGCGCGCGCTCGCAACAAGCATAGCGACCTTCATCGGCATGGCGATCGTGATCAAGCTGATGGGGCTCGATCACGGCGGCCTGCCGATCGTCGATACACGCCTGTGGGGCGGGCTCCTGGTCACGCTGGTGGTCGCCGTGACCGGCATCGTCACCTCCATGCCAATCGGCATCGCGCTGGCACTCGGGCGCCGCTCCACGATCCCGCTGATCCGGATCTTCTCGATCGCCTATATCGAATTCTGGCGCGGCGTGCCGCTGATCACCGTGCTGTTCTTCGCCACCTACATGCTGCCCCTGTTCCTGCCGGGCAATTTCACGGTCGACGGCCTGGTGCGCGCACTGATCGGCATTGCGTTGTTCACCGGCGCCTATCAGGCCGAAAACATTCGCGGCGGGCTCGCTGCGGTTCCGCGCGGGCAGGGGGAGGCGGCTTCCGCACTGGGGCTGTCCTGGTGGAAGACCACCTCGCTGATCGTGCTGCCGCAGGCGCTGCGCCACGTCATCCCGAGCCTCGTCAACAGCTTCATCTCGCTGTTCAAGGACACCTCGCTGGTCTCGATCGTGGCGCTGTTCGACCTGCTCGGCTCGCTCAGGGCATCCTTCTCCGACCCGGTCTGGTCGACGCCGTCGACGGCATTCACCGGCTTTGCCTTCGCCGGCGTCCTCTATTTCCTCTTCTGCTTTGGAATGTCGCGCTACTCGCTCTTCGTCGAGAACCGGCTCAACGCTCATCGCCGCAACTGAACAAGGTCACCATGTCCACCAGCCCGATCGTCAAGATTTCCGGCCTCAACAAATGGTACGGCGACTTTCACGTCCTGCGCGACATCGATCTCGAGGTCGAGAAGGGCGAGCGCATCGTGATCTGCGGCCCGTCGGGCTCAGGCAAGTCGACGCTGATCCGCTGCATCAATGCGCTGGAGGAGTTTCAGGAGGGGGAGATCGTCGTCGACGGCATCGAGCTCGGGCCGAACCTGAAACACATCGACGCAGTGCGCCGCGAGGTCGGCATGGTATTCCAGAGCTTCAATCTGTTCCCGCACCTCACGGTGCTCGACAATTGCACGCTGGCGCCAATCTGGGTGCGCAACATTCCCAAGAAGGAGGCCGAGGCGACTGCGATGAAATTCCTGGAGCGGGTCAAGATCCCGCACCAGGCCAACAAGTTTCCGGGCCAGATGTCCGGCGGCCAGCAGCAGCGCGTCGCGATTGCGCGCGCGCTCACCATGAACCCGAAGGTGATGCTGTTCGACGAACCTACCTCGGCACTCGACCCCGAAATGGTCAAGGAAGTCCTCGACACCATGGTCGACCTCGCCAAGGAGGGCATGACCATGCTGGTCGTCACTCACGAAATGGGCTTTGCGAAGGAGGTCGCCAACCGCGTGGTGTTCATGGACGCCGGTCAGATCATCGAGTCCAACACGCCGCAGGAATTCTTCGCCCACCCGCAGCACGCGCGCTCACAGTTGTTCCTGAGCCAAATCCTGCGGTGATCTGCTCGTGAAGGGTGGGTGTAGCGCCGTGCCCACCATCTCTCCACGATCGCGACAGAAGCGGTGGGCACGCTTCGCTTTGCCCACCCTACGAGCCTCACACGAACGGCGGCTTGATGTTGCTGCGCTTCTCCAGCCAGGTCGGCACCGGCAGATTCTTGGCGCGCATGAAGTCCGAATTGAAAAGCTTCGACTGGTAGCGGCTGCCGGAATCGGCCAGCACGGTGACGATGGTCTTGCCGGGGCCGAGCTTCTTCGCCAGGTGAATGGCACCGGCGATGTTGATGCCCGTCGAGCCGCCGAGGCACAGGCCCTCGTGCTGAAGCAGATCATAGATGATAGTGACGGCTTCCTCATCGGAGATCAGGAATGCGTCATCCACGTTCGCGGTCTCCACGACCGGTGTCTTGCGTCCGAGGCCGATGCCTTCGGTGATCGAATCGCCCGGCGTCGACTTGAGCTCACCATTCTTGAAAAGTTCGTACATCGCGAAGCCGTGCGGATCGGCACAGGCGGTGACGATGTCCTTGTTCTTTTCCTTCAGGTAGCGGCTGATGCCAGCGAGCGTACCGCCAGTGCCGACCGAGCAGATAAAACCGTCGACCTTGCCGCCGGTCTGCTCCCAGATCTCGGGCCCGGTGGATTCGTAGTGCGCCTTGGCATTGTCGAGGTTGTTCCACTGGTCGGCGAACAGCACGCCGTTGGGCTCGCTCTTGCGCAGCTCGTCAGCGAGCCTGCGCCCGACATGCTGGTAGTTGTTGGGATTGGCGTAAGGCAGCGCCGGCACCTCGACGAGCTCGGCGCCGCACAGCTTCAGGAAATCCTTCTTCTCCTGGCTCTGGGTCTCCGGAATCACGATCAGGGTGCGATAGCCGCGCGCGCTCGCCACGACCGCAAGGCCGATGCCGGTGTTGCCGGCGGTTGCCTCGACCACGAGGCCGCCCGGCTTCAGCTCGCCGCGCTTCTCGGCCTCCAAGATCATCCATTTGCCGGCGCGGTCCTTCACCGACTGGCCGGGATTCATGAATTCGGCCTTGCCGAGAATGGTGCAGCCGGTCTGTTGGGACGCACGCTTGAGCTTGATGAGGGGGGTGTTGCCGATGGCTTCGACAACGTCGTTTTTGATGGTCATGTCAGGCAATTACCGGCTGGTTCTGTGAGGTGATCGAGACCCTAAAGTAGGGTCTGCGGCCACACAAGGCGAGGGTACAAAGTCTTAATGCTGCTTTGCGAAGACGACCTGCCGGACGTCGATATTCCCAGAGAGGAAACCGGCCTCGCAATAGGAGAGATAGTACTCCCAGAGCCGCCGGAACCGATCGTCGAAGCCGAGCGGCACGAGGTTCGGCCAGGCGCTGCGGAAGTTATTTCGCCAGGTGGCAAGCGTCTTGGCATAATCTTGCCCAAAGATGCGCTCCCGGATGACAGGCACGCCAAATGTCTCGCCCAGCGATTTGAGCACGGCGGGCGAGGGCAGCATGCCGCCGGGAAATACGTAGCGCTGGATGAAGTCGACCTCGCGGCGATAGGTCTGAAACAGCCCGTCCTGGATGGTGATGGCCTGGATGCCGGCAAGGCCGCCCGGGAGCAGTCGATCACGCAGTTGCGCGAAATATTTCGGCCAAAACTGCTCGCCGACGGCCTCGATCATCTCGATCGAGGCAATGCGGTCATACCGGTCGCGCTCATCGCGGTAGTCCTGAAGGCGGATCTCGACCCTCTCGGCGAGGCCGGCGTCCTGGATGCGCCTCTGCGCGAAGTCGCGCTGCTCGGTTGAGATCGTCAACCCGACAACATGCGCGCCAAAAGTCTTGGCCGCGTATTCGGCAAAGCCACCCCAGCCGCAGCCGATCTCGAGCAGCTTCTGTCCCGGCTTGAGATCGATGGCTTCGGCGAGCCTGCGATACTTGTTGGTCTGGGCTGCCGTGAGATCCGTGGTGTGCTCCTCGAACAGCGCCGAGGAATAGGTCATGCTCGGATCGAGCCAGGCCGAATAGAAGGCGTTGCCGATGTCGTAATGCGCATGGATGTTGCGCCGCGCCTGGCGCCTGGTGTTGCGGTTGAACCAGTGCCGGAGCACCTGGACGAGGCGCATCAGCGGCTTGTCGCGGAGCATGGCCTGGATCAGGTCGTGGTTCACGCAGAAGAGATAGAGGAACTGCGTGAGATCGGGCGTGTCCCAATCGCCGGCGAGATAGGCTTCCGCAATCCCGATATCGCCTCCATTGATCAGGCGCGGGGCAAAATCGTAATTGTGCAGCCGCATCACCGCATTTGGGCCCGGCTCAAAGCCGCCGAGCCGAATGATGCGACCGTCGGGCAGGATCACGTCGAGCGTGCCGCGCCTCAGCCGTGAGCCGAAGGCGAGCGCGAGGCGGACCAGACGCGGCAGGTCGGCGAGGACCGTCTCGACATTGTCGGGGGTGACCGGAATCGCGTTCGACATCGGCATCACCTGAACTGGCACCGTCCGACCACTCAGGCAGCCGCGCCCATCCCGGTTCTCGCTGGACCCGAGAGCGCCCCCGCAGGCAGTCAGCGATGAATAGTATAAACGCGCGGCTCGGCGGCCGCCAAGCCGGTTTGATCGGCAGCCTTGCCGTCGGGCCTGCCTGCGACGTTCGGTCGTGGTGTCAGCCGCGCCCCCTTGAGCCAGAGCCGCAAGGCTTCCCAATGGATTGCCGCTATCACCTTGAGGGTCACGAGCGGCAGGGCGACGAACGACCGCAACAACGTGCGCGATGTCAGCGCGCGGCGGCGGCCGCTGAAGGTTGCCGCGAGCAGTGGGCCGTCGCGGTCGGTTTCGAGGATGCGCAGGCGAACGGTATCAGACGGCGGATGGAGGCGGAAACGGTAGCGCATCTCCATCGCGATGAAGGGGGAAACGTAGAACTGCTTGTCTTGCTGCTGCCGCAGGCCGGCGGCGCTCATCTCGCCTGGTACGACCGGCAGGACATAAGGATGCATGTCGCCAAAGGTGTTGCGCACCTCGTAGATGACCAGCGCGAGCTCGCCGCCTGCGCGATAACAGAAATATACCGACAGCGGATTGAAGCCGTAGCCGAGCAGACGGGGATAGCAGAGCAGCATCACCCGCCCGCCGGTCAGATCGACACCGCGCCCTGCGGCGCAGCGCTGGGCGTAGACGCGCAAGGAGGAGCCGTCGCGCTCGCCGTGATCGGCCTCGTGGAAACTGTAGAGGCCTGCGCGATTGACGCCGAAGAGGACCGATTGCCGGTCTGCTTCCTCGAGCCGGTCGAGATCGATCAGGAGGCTCATGACGCGATAGCTGAAGCGGTGGCCGATCGGCTTCAACCGCGCATGCATGACATCGCCGACATAGAGCGATGCGGCGTCCTTTGCGAGCAGGGTGGTCTCTGTCGCCATCGCGCTACTCCGCGGCTTGCGCCAGCTCGACCGGCACCTCGCGCCAGGGGGCGACGGCGCCGAGCGCTTCGGCGACGCGAAGGCCCGAGCGCAGGCCGTCCTCGTGAAAGCCATAGCCGGTCCAGGCGCCGCAGAACCAGGTGTGCCGGCGTCCCTGGATCTCGCCGAGCCGCTTCTGGGCGGCGAAGGCGGCGGCACTATACTGCGGATGCTCGCAGACATGTTTGCCGAAGGTGAGCTCCGGCGCCGGCGCGAACGGCGGGTTGAGGCTGACGAACAGCGGCTTGTCGGGATCGATACCCTGAAGCCGGTTCATCCAGTAGGTCACGGCGACGACATTGGCGATCCTGCCCTCGCGCTGCCAGCGCAGGAAATTCCAGGACGCCCAGGCGCGCTTCCGCTTGGGCATCAGCCTGATGTCGCGATGCAGATAGACCGTGTTCGGCGCATAGCCGATCGCGCCGAGCAGGTGGCGCTCGTCCGCGTCGGCATCGGACAGCATGGCGAGCGCCTGGTCGCTGTGGGCGGCGATCACCAAATGATCGAAATTGTCGTGCCGGCCGTGGCTGTCATGGACGACGACGCCGCGCGCGGTGCGCTCGATCGCGGTGACGGCGCAGCCGAGCCGGATGTCCCTGAAGGTCGCAGTCAGCTTCTCGACATAACGCTGGCAACCGCCCTTGACCGTGCGCCAGACCGGGCGGTCGTGATGCAGCAGGCGGTGATTGTCGAAGAAGGCGACGAAATTCTCGGCCGGAAAGTCCAGCATCTCGTCGGCCGGCGTCGACCAGATGGCGGCCCCCATCGGGGCGAGATAGTCGGCGAGGAGCCGCTGCGAGAAACGGCGTTGCGCGAAATATTCGCCGAGCGTCAGGCCGGCGAGGCCCCCGGCATGATAGTCGGCAACGCTTTGCCGGTTGAACCTCACGATGTCAGCGAGCATGCGGAGATAGGACGGCGAGAGCAGATTGCCGGGCTGGGCGAAGAGCCCTGCACCCGTCGACCACCAGTCGTTGCCGCCCCCGCGCCACTCGAATCGCCCGCCGTCAGCGGAGACGGCAAAGCTCATGCAGCTCTCGACCGTCTCGACGCCGAGATGGGCGAACATTGCGGTCAGGTCGGGATAGTTGAGCTCATTATAGACGATGAAGCCGGTATCGACGGCAATCGGCGTGCCGTCATAATCGACCGTGACGGTGTGGCTATGCCCGCCGGGGCGCTGCTCGCGCTCATACACCGTCACCGGATAGCGTCGTGAGAGCGTCCAGGCCGCCGCGTTGCCGGCAATGCCCGTTCCGATCACCGCGATGCGCATGTTCAATGCCCCTGCCGCTTGATGTCGGAAGAGCTACGGTGCGCTGCGGCGCAGGTTTCAGTGGAGGGCAGCCCTTCTGTGGCCGTCCCGATCCCGCTGTGGCGACAATATCACATGAAATGTTGGTAAGCTTGGCGCCGGCCGGGGAGCGGGTCGAAATGCGAGAAAGTCCTATAAAGATAGGCAAAACCAGCGTGTTTCGCGATTTCGTGAAGCCCGTTTGTGGGGCGGGCTTCGCGGTTGCGGGACTGTCCGCCCCGGTCACGCCCAGCTAATATGCGGAACGGTTCCTGGAAAGCATCACGTTGTGAACGAAACGGAGACCACGCCCCAACTGATCTGCCGCGAATCGGTTAATCCGGCCGCGCGGTGGCAGCTGCGTCTGCCCGGCAGGGGGTGGATGTGACCCGAAGATTCCCGATGGTCGCCGTCCGGCGATCGTACGGTCCCGCACGTGAGCTGCTGGTTGGGCTGCCGGGCGCAGCCAGCCGGGTGCTGGCGCTTGGGCTGGCACTGAGCTCCGCCGGCTGCGTGCTGACGCAGGATTTGCCCGATCCGGCGCTCGACGTGCCCAGCCGATACAAATACGCCGGCAAGCCCGGTGCGCCGCCGCCGCTCGACTGGTGGCGCGGCTTCCGCTCGACAGAACTGACGCAATTGATGGAGGAGGCACAGACCGTCAACCTGGACATCGCCGCCGCCGTCTCGCGCATCTTCGAGGCCGACGCCCAGGCGCGGCAGGCCGGCGCGGCCCTGCTTCCAAGCCTGTCCGGCTCGGGGTCGGAGACCTATTCGCGCACGTCCGGCTCCTCAGCCTCCGGTCTCACCAATGGTGGCCGCGAGGTCGTCAACTATTCGGCCTCGCTCAGCGCCAGCTACCAGCTCGACTTCTGGGGCCAGAATCGCGACGCGCTGCAGGCCGCGGAAGAGACCGCCACAGCCAATCGGTTCGATCGCGATGTCGTCGCGCTGACGACGCTGGCCAGCGTGGCCAACGCCTATTTCCAAGTGCTGGCGTCGCAGGACCGGCTGCGCACCGCGCAGCGCAACATCGCCAGTGCGCAGCGCATCCTCGATGCCATCAAGGAGCGGCGCAAGGCGGGCACGGGCACCGACCTCGACGTCGCGCAGCAGGAGAGCGTGGTGGCGAACCAGAAGGCGCTGGTGCCGCCGCTGCGGCAGACGCTCGACCAGAACATCAACGCGTTGGCCGTGTTGGTGTCGCGGCCGCGGGAGAGCGTGCGCATCGCGGGCGGGTCGATGAACCAGATCGCGATCCCGCGGGTGACGCCGGGCCTGCCGTCGGAATTGCTGACGCAAAGGCCGGATATCCGGCGGCAGGAGGCGCAGCTCGCCTCCGCGACGGCCAACATTGGCAATGCACGGGCGCAATTCTTTCCGAGCATCCAGTTGACGGGGAATGGCGGCTATCAGAGCGCCGCACTGGTATCCCTTTTCCAGCCGCACGCGGCCTTCTTCCAGCTCGTTGGCAGCGCAACCCAGCCGATCTTCGACGGCGGCAGGCTCCTCGGCAATTTCGAGTTCACCCAGGCACGCCAGGAGGAATTGCTCCAGATCTACCGCAAGACCATCGTCCAGGCCTTTGCCGACGTTGACAATGCGCTGTATTCGATCAAGCAGACGACGATCAGGCTGCAATTGCAGCGCGACGTGCTTGCGTCGTCGCGTCGCGCCTTCGAACTTGCCGAGCAACAGTTGCGCGCTGGAACGGCCGACATCGTGGCAGTGCTGAACGTCCAGCAGACACTATTTCAGGCGGAAGATGCGCTGTGGCAGGCGCAGCTTGCCCGTCTGCTCGCGATCGTCAGCCTGTACCAGGCATTGGGCGGCGGCTGGGAGCCGAGAATGGAGAAACCGGTCAATGCTCTTTAAGCCGGACACGAAGAAAGGGGCGAAGGACGGGACGGGCAAGCGCGGCACGTCCCGGCGCGGCCGCCGCTTTGTCTCCACGCTGATCACGCTCGCGATCCTCGGCGGCCTCGGCTATCTCGGCTGGATCGCGTGGCACCAGAAGCCGGCCAATGACCGCAATGCGCGGCCCGATCTGCCCGTGCCCGTGCTGGCGGCGTCCCCGCGCGTCCAGGACGTGCCGGTCTATCTCGACGGCGTCGGCGCGATCCGCGCGCTCAACACCGTCACCGTGCGCTCGCAGGTCGACGGCAAGCTGATCGCGGTGAATTTCATCGAAGGCCAGGACGTCAAGAAGGGCGACGTGCTCGCGGAAATCGATCCAGCGATCTACCAGGCGCAGTATGATCAGGCTGTGGCGAAGAAGGCCCAGGACCAGGCCCAGCTCGCCAACCAGCGTATCGACCTCACACGCTACGAGCAGCTTGCGGCCTCCAACGCCGGCTCCAAGCAGCAGGCCGACACCCAGCGCGCGCTGGTCGCGCAGACTGAGGCGCTGGTCAAGGCCGACCAGGCCGCGATCGACAACGCGGCGGCGACGCTGAGCTACACCAAGATCGTGGCGCCGCTCTCGGGCCGCGCGGGTCTTCGCCAGGTCGACCAGGGCAACATCATCCATGCCTCCGACATCACGGGCCTCGTCGTCATCACGCAGTTGCAGCCCATCGCGGTGTGGTTCAGCCTGCCGCAGCAGCAGATCATGCGCGTCAACGCCGCCGCGTCGAAAGGCGCGCTGCCGGTCGAGGTGTTCGGCAATGACGGCATCACGGTGATCGACACCGGAAAGCTGACCGGCATCGACAACCAGGTCGATCCGACGACCGGCACGCTGAAGCTCAAGGCGGAATTCCCCAACGCCAGCTACCAGCTCTGGCCGGGCCAGTTCGTCAATGTCCGCCTCAAGGTCGAGACGCTGCCGAAAGCGCTGGTGGTGCCGACATCGGCGGTGCAGCGCGGGCCGATCGGAACCTTCAGCTATGTCATCGGCGAGGGCGATATCGTCTCGGCAAAACCCGTGACGGTGACGCAGCAGAACGAGCACGACGCCGTGATCGCAAGCGGCCTGTCGCCGACGGATCGCGTCGTCACCACGGGCTTTGCCAATCTCTCCGACGGCTCCAAGGTGATCGTCGGCCGCGACGACCAGACGCCGTCAGCCGATCTTGCGCCGCGCAAGCGCACCCGCGCGCCGGATGCCCAGAAGGGCGGTCAAGCCAAGGATGGCGCCAAGGATGGGCAGGCCAAGGACGGTCAAGGCAAGGACGGCGAGCGCCGTGTCAAGCGGCAAAGCGGCGAGGGCGACCAGAAAGGCCAGACTGGACCGGCACAGGGGGCAGATTCATCGGGCAGTGGAGCGAAGCAGCCATGACCCCGACCTCGACCGACTGATCGTGTCATGGGCGTCTCCGAACCCTTCATTCGCCGGCCGATCGCGACCTCGCTGCTCGGCATCGCGCTGCTGATCGGCGGCGCGCTCGGCTATTTTTCGCTTCCGGTCTCGGCGCTGCCGCAGGTCGACTTCCCGACCGTGCAGGTGACGACGCAGCTGCCGGGCGCGAGCCCCGACGTCATCGCCTCGCTCATTACCGCGCCGCTGGAGCGGCAGCTTGGGCAGATCCCGTCGCTGTCCGCGATGAACTCGACGAGTTCGTTCGGCGTCAGCCAGATCTCGCTGCAATTCGATCTCAACCGCGACATTGACGGCGCGACGCAGGACGTGCAGGCCGCGATCAACGCCGCCGCCGGCGTGCTGCCGAGGACGCTGCCTTACCCGCCGACCTACGCCAAGGTGAACCCCGCGGATGCGCCGGTCATGACCCTTGCGCTGCGCTCCGACACGATCTCGCTGCGGGCGATGAGCGACATTGCCGACACGATACTCGCACAGCGGCTGAGCCAGATTTCGGGCGTCGGCCGTGTCTCGGTGCTGGGCGGGCTGAAACCGGCGGTGCGCATCCAGGCCGACTTGGCACGGCTGGCTGCCTATGGCATCGCCATGGAGGATCTGCGCAGCGCGATCTCCAATGCCAACGTCTCGGGCCCGAAGGGTTCACTCGACGGCGCGCAGCAGTCCTACCTGATCGCAGCCAACGACCAGATCGCCGCGGCCGATGCCTATCGGCCGATCATCGTGGCCTACCGCAACGGTTCGCCCGTCACCATCGGCGATATAGCGCAGATCGTCGACGGCCTGGAAAATGACCGGACCGGTGGTTGGTACCAGGGCACGCCAGCGGTGATCATCGACATCCAGCGCCAGCCCGGCGCCAACGTGATCGACGTGGTCAGCCAGATCCGGGCGGAGATCCCGAAAGTCCAGCGCGCGATCCCGGCGGGCGTGAAGCTGACCGTGGTCTCGGACCGGACCGTGACCATCCGGGCCTCCGTCCATGACGTGCAGTTCACGCTGATCCTCGCCGTCGTGCTGGTGACGCTGGTCGTACTCTTGTTCCTGCGCTCGTTGCGCGCAACCGTGATCGCGGGCGTCGCGCTGCCGCTGTCGCTGATCACGAGCTTCGGCATCATGTATTTCGCCGGCTTCAGCCTCGACAACCTGTCGCTGATGGCGCTGACCATCGGCACAGGCTTCGTGGTCGACGATGCCATCGTGATGATCGAGAACATCGTCCGCCATATGGAGAATGGCGAGAGCGCGATGCAGGCTTCGCTCAGGGGCGCCAGCGAAATCGGCTTCACCGTGATCTCGCTGACGGTGTCGCTGATCGCCGTCTTCATTCCGCTTCTGTTCATGTCGGGTCTCGTGGGCCGGATGTTCCGCGAATTTGCGCTGACGCTGACGATCGCCGTGGTGACCTCGGCGGTGGTCTCGCTCACCCTGACGCCGATGATGTGCTCGCGCCTCCTCAAGCACGCCCATGAGGAATTGGCGGTCCCAGGGCTCGCCGCGGTCAGCCGCTTCATCGACTGGACCGTCGGCTTCTATCACCGCAGCCTGTTATGGGTGCTGGATCATCAGCGCGCGACGCTGGTCGTGACCTTCGCCACGCTGATCGCGACCCTGGCTCTCTACGTTGTCGCGCCCAAAGGCTTTCTGCCGCTCCAGGATACGGCCTCGATCACGGCAGTGACGGAGGCTGGCCCCGACGTCTCGTTCGCCGAGATGCAGAAGCGACAGACCGAGGCCGCCGATGCCATCAAGGCCGATCCCGACGTGGTCGGCGTCGTCTCGGTGATCGGGGCTGGCTCCGTCAACCCGACCACCAATGTCGGGCGCCTCGTCATGACGCTCAAGCCGCGTGGCGAGCGGCGCGACGACGTCAGCGTGGTCGTCGACAGGCTGAAGAACCGGGTCGCCGCGATCCCCGGTATGACCGTGTACTTCCAGCCGGTCCAGGACGTGCAGATCTCGACCCAGTCGAGCCGCTCGCAATATCAGTACACGCTCACCGGCACCGACGCGGCCTCCGTCTCGGAATGGTCGCGCAAGCTGGTCGCCGAGATGCGGCGAGATCCGCTGTTCCGCGACGTATCATCGGAGGCACAGGAAGGCGGCTTGCGTGCCCAGCTCGACGTCGACCGGACCCGCGCCGGACAGCTCGGCGTCAACCTGCAAGCCGTCACCGACACCCTGAACGATGCCTTCGCGCAACGGCAGATATCCACCATCTACGGCCAGGCCAACCAGTACCGCGTGGTGCTGGAGGCGCTGCCGATGTACCAGCGCGATCCGTCGATCCTGTCAAAGCTCTATCTGCCGGGCGCTGCCAGCAGCACCGTAGGCGCGCCTAACGCCCAAGTGCCGCTGTCGGCCGTGGCGACGCTCACACGGACCACGGCACCGCTGGCGATCTCGCACCAGGCGCAATTCCCGGCGGTCTCGCTCAGCTTCAACCTGGCGCCGGGGGCAGCTCTCGGCGAAGCGGTCGATGCGGTGAAAGCGATCGAGACCCGCATCGGCATGCCCGGCAGCATCGTCGGCGTCTACGCTGGCGATGCCGCGGAATTCGCCAAGGCCCTCGCCGGGCAGCCCTGGCTGCTGCTTGCGGCCGTCATCACGATCTATATCGTGCTGGGCGTGCTCTATGAGAGCTACATCCACCCGATCACGATCCTGTCGACGCTGCCGTCCGCAGGCGTCGGCGCGATCCTCGCGCTGGTCCTGTGCGGCCAGGACCTCTCCGTCATCGGCCTGATCGGCATCATCCTTCTGATGGGCATCGTTAAGAAGAACGCCATCATGATGATCGACTTCGCGCTGGAAGCCGAGCGCGGGCAGGGGATGGCGCCCACGGAAGCGATCGTGCAGGCCTGCCTGTTGCGCTTCCGCCCGATCATGATGACGACGCTCGCGGCGCTGTTCGGCGCGCTGCCGCTGGCAATCGAAAGCGGCACCGGCTCGGAGCTGCGCTTTCCGCTCGGCATCTCCATCATCGGCGGCCTTCTGCTCAGCCAGTTGCTGACGCTCTACACCACCCCGGTGATCTATCTCGCGCTCGACCGGATCAACCGCCGCCTCGAGCGCGCGCTGCCCCCGGCCGAGCCGGGAGGCCCGCCGGTTGCGGGCGCAACCGAGGGCATGTGATGGCATCGATCTCGGAGCCCTTCATCCGCAGGCCCGTCGCCACCACGCTGCTCTCGATCGGGCTGTTTCTCCTGGGCGTCGTGGCCTACGAGTTCCTGCCCGTCTCCTCGGTGCCGAACGTCGATTTTCCCGCCATCTTCGTCTCTGCCAGCCGTCCTGGCGCCGATCCTTCGGTAATGGCGGCAACCGTCGCCGCGCCGCTGGAGCGGCGCTTGGGTGAGATTGCCGGCATCAATCAGATCACCTCGACCAGTTCGCTCGGCATCAGCAATATTCAGCTGCAATTCAACATCGGCCGCGACATCGATCGCGCCGCACGCGACGTGCAGGCCGCCATCAACGCCTCGCTGGTGGACCTGCCGAGCGATCTGCCGGCGCTGCCGCGCTTCCGCAAGGCCAACACGGCGGGTGCCCCGGTCTACGTGCTGGCGCTGACCTCGAAAACCCTCACCACCAGTGCGATCTATGACGTCGCCGATACCGTGCTGGCGCAACGCATCTCGCAGGTGCCGGGCGTGGGCAACGTGACGATCAGCGGTGCGGACCAGCCGGCGGTGCGCATCCAGCTCAATCCGGTCGCGCTGTCGAATGCCGGCATCGCAACCGACGACGTGCGGACCGCGATCATCAACGCCAATCCGCTCGGCCCGGTCGGCATCTTCAACGGCGAGCGCCAGAGCGAGACGCTGGCGCTGAACCGGCAGATGCGCACGGCGAAGGAATTTCGCGACGTCATGATCAAGAGCGCGAACGGCAACTACGTTCGGCTCTCCGACGTCGCCGAGATCGAGGATTCCGTGCGGAACGCCCGCTCGATCGCCTGGTTCAACAAGCAACCGGCGGTGATCATTCAGATCACCAAGCAGGGCGATGCCAACGTCATCGACACCGTCGACCGCGTCAAGGCGCTGATCCCTGAGCTGAAACAATGGATTCCGGCAGGGGTCGAGATTTCGACCCTGGTCGATCGCACCGGCACGATCCGCGCCAGCGTCGAGGACATGCAGTGGACGCTGCTGGCGACCGCCGTCCTGGTGATGGTGGTGGTGTTCGTGTTCCTGCGGCGGATCACACCGACGATCGCGGCGGGCATCTCGGTGCCGCTGGCGCTCGCGGGCACCTGCGCCGGGATGTGGCTTGCGGGGTTCTCGATCGACAACCTCTCGCTGATGGCGCTCGCGATCTCTGTCGGCTTCGTGGTCGACGACGCCATCGTGATGATCGAAAACATGTTCCGCAATCTCGAGCATGGCATGCGGCCGTTCCAGGCAGCGCAGGAGGGGGCGAAGCAGATCGGCTTCACCGTGCTGTCGATCAGCCTGTCGCTGATCGCGGCGTTCACGCCGCTGATCTTCATGGACGGCATCGTCGGCCGGCTGCTCCGCGAATTCTCGCTGACACTGACCTTTGCGATCGTGGTCTCGACGCTGGTCTCGCTCACGGTCACGCCGATGATCTGCGCCCATTACATCCGTCAGACCACCTCGGGCACGGCGACGCTGTTCGACCGCGTCATCGAAGGCTCGCTGTCGCGCATCGTCGCCTTCTATGCCCGAACCTTGCGCACGGGGCTCGAATTTCCGCTGCTGACCTTGCTCGTCTTCTTCGCCACCATCGGGCTGACGGTGACGCTCTACATCAAGATCCCCAAGGGTTATTTTCCGACCGACGACTCCGGCTTCGTCATCGGCGCAACGCGGGCGTCTGCCGATATCTCGTTCCAATCGATGCTGGGTCTGCAGCAGCAGCTCGCCGACATTGTGATGGCCGACCCGGCCGTCGCCGGCATCGGCTCGGTGCTGGGCGGCGGCGGGCCCGGCCCGGCCACCTCGAACCGCGGCACCATGTTCATCAGCCTGAAGCCGCCGGCCGAGCGGAACTATGTCTCGACCGAGATCGTCATCGATCGCCTGCGCCGCAATCTCTATCGCGTCGCCGGCATCCGCCTGTTCATGTTCGCGGCACAAGACGTCCGCACCGGCGGACGGCAGAGCGACTCGAACTACCAATATACGCTGTCGAGCACCGATCTCGACCTGTTGCAGCAGTGGGCGCCGATCGTCGCCAAGCGAATGGAGACGGTCGAAGGCATCACCGACGTTTCCGCCGATCGCGATCCGGGCGGATTGCAGCTCACCCTCTCCATCGACCGCCAGAACGCCTCGCGGCTCGGCGTCCGCGTGCAGGACATCGACAATGCGCTGAACAACGCGTTTGCGCAGCGGCAGATCTCGATCATCTACACCCAACGCAACCAGTACATGATCGTGCTCGAGACCGACCCGAAATTCCAGGTCGACCCGACCAATCTCGACCGCATCTATGTTGCGGGCGCCAATGACGTGCAGGTGCCGTTGTCAGCCGTGGTCCGCGCCCAGCGCGGGCTCGCCTCGCTCGCCGTATTTCACTCGCAAGGATTCCCTTCGACGACCGTCTCGTTCAACACCTTGCCGGACGTGCCGTTGCAGGTCGCGACCCAGAACATCCAGCGCGCGGTCGAGGAGCTGCACATGCCCGAAGGCATTCGCGGCAGCTTTGACGGCAGCGCCGGCGATTTCGCCCGGACCAGCGGCCGGCAACCGCTGCTGATCCTTGGCGCGCTGGTGGCGATGTATATCGTGCTCGGCGTGCTCTACGAGAGCCTTGCCCATCCACTCACGATCATCTCGACCCTGCCATCAGCCGGGCTCGGGGCGCTGCTCGCGCTCCAGCTCACCAACACGCCGCTGACGGTGATTGCCTTCGTCGGCATCATCCTCCTGATCGGCATCGTCAAGAAGAACGGCATCATGATGGTCGACTTCGCTCTCGATGCCGAGCGGCAGCGCGGCCTGTCCTCGGCGGATGCGATCTTCGAGGCCTGCCAGGCGCGCTTCCGCCCGATCCTGATGACGACCATGGCGGCGCTGTTCGCCGGCATTCCGCTGGTCATTGCGACCGGACCCGGCACGGAACTGCGGCGTCCGCTCGGCATCACCATCATCGGCGGACTGTTCGTATCGCAGATCCTGACGCTCTACACGACGCCGGTGATCTATCTCTTGATCGATCGCCTGCGCCGCCGCTCCGAGCCGGGCGCAGCGCATGTGCCGGCGGAATAACGGTTGTTGAAGGCAATAACGGTTGTTGAAGGCTTGGGCCAAGCGTATAGCGGCTGGATGTCGAACCCGTCTGACGTCGCCACCATAGCGCCCGAACCCGTCGCCGATTGTCCGCACTGCCAGAAGCCGATGCCGCTGTGCATCTGCGACAGCGTCACGCCGCTCGACAGCCGCATCGCGCTGCTGATCCTTCAGCATCCGCAGGAGCAGGACAGGGCACTCGGCACCGCGCGGCTGACGGCGCGGCATTTTGCCGATGCGACGGTGCGGGTCGGGCTGTCATGGCCGAGCCTTGCCAAGGCGCTTGGGCAACCCGTGGCGGATCCCGCGCGCTGGGCGGTGCTCTATCTCGGATCGGCGCGCGCCACTGATCTCGATAGCGACGCCGAGATCATCGCGCTTACGCGCAAGGGAGATATCGCCGACAACCAACGCGCCATCCTGAACAGGATCGAGGGCGTGGTGCTGCTCGACGGCACCTGGAGCCAGGCCAAGGCGCTGTGGTGGCGCAATCCCTGGATGCTGAAGTGCCAGCGCGTGATCCTCAATCCCGCAGCCCCCTCACGCTATGGGCGCTTGCGACGCGAGCCGCGCCGCGACGGGCTTGCCACCATCGAGGCTGCGGCCATGATGCTCGCGAGCCTCCAGCAGCGTCCGGATATTGCCGAGACGCTGCATGCGAGTTTTGAACGGATGTTAACACGCTATCGCAAAGTGCTGGCGGAGATGCCGGAACTTGCGCCAAAACCGGCAGGCCGAGGCCGCCGGCGCGATTTTCGCCGCAGCCGCCGCGGCTGACCGCCTGCGCCAAGGGCTTGCCCGCTGCGGAGCGGGAAGATAGAGACTCGGGGGCAGATATTGCCATCCCGTGATCGGGCCTAGCGTTGGAAAGCCAGGAGCGGGATGGGAAGTCGCATTCAGGCTGCGGCCAGAGAAATCGTCCGGCAAGGCGCGCAATTCGATCGCTGGGGCACGCTTGCCCTGATGGACATCTCCTTGCGGTATCGCCGCACGGTGATCGGCCCGCTCTGGATCACGCTGACGCTCGCTGCAACCATCGCCAGCGTCGGCACGGTCTATGCGACGCTGTTCAAGCAGGACGTCGCGGTCTTCCTGCCGTCCTTCGCCGTCGGCCTGATCGTCTGGATCCTGATCGCCGCAACGCTCCAGGAAGGCTCCAACGTCTTCGTGGCGTCCGGCCATCTGATCAAGGCCGTGCCGGCGCCGCTGATCGTGCACGTGCTGCAGATGACGGCGCGCAACGTCGTCATCTTCCTGCACCATCTGCTGCTGGTCGGTCTGCTCTATGTCGTGATGCCCTGGCCGCTGCACTGGACCTTGGTGCTCGCCGTTCCCGGCTTTGCTATCCTGCTGGTCACGCTGGTCGGCGGCGCGACTGCGCTCGGGCTGCTCTGCGCGCGCTTTCGCGACATCGGATCGGCGATCGTCAGCGGTCTGCAATTCATCTTCTTCCTCACGCCGATCATCTGGACCGAGGACGCAGTGCGCGGCACCGCCTTCCACTGGCTGACGCGGGTCAATCCGTTCGCAACGTTGCTCGATCTCGTGCGCAAGCCGCTCTTGTCGCAGCCGGCCGATCCGGAGCAATGGCTGCTCGGATCGCTCTACGCGATCGGCATGGCGCTGATCGGCCTTGGCTGCTACGCGAGATACCGCCATCGCGTGGCGTACTGGCTCTAGGTGCGCGCCATGAGCCCCGCTGCCTACATCGTGCTGCGCAATGTCTCGGTCGCGTTTCCCGTGCTGTCGTTTCGCGACCGCTCGCTGCGCAGCCGGTTCGTGCGCGCGGTGACGTTGCGCAATGCCGGCAATGCGCCGCGCCCGCACCTTGTCTCCGCGCTGAACGGGGTCGATCTCGATATCCACGCCGGCGACCGGCTCGGCATCATCGGCGCCAATGGCGCCGGCAAGACGACGCTGCTCAGGGTGCTGGCCGGCATCTACCATCCGACCGCAGGTACGGTCGATGTCTGCGGCCGCTGCCTGTCGCTGTTCGATCTCGCCGCCGGTTTCGACGAAGAGGCGACCGGCTACGAGAACATCCTGCGGCGCGGGCTGGTGATCGGAGCGCGGCGTACCGAGATCGAAGCGCGGCGTGCGGAGATCGCTGAGTTCACCGAGCTCGGCGACCGGCTCGACCTGCCGCTGCGTACCTATTCCAGCGGCATGATGCTGCGCCTGATCTTCGCGGTCGCAACTGCGATCGAAGGCGAGATCGTGCTGCTCGATGAGTGGATCGGCGTCGGCGACCAGCAGTTCCGCAGGAAAGCGCGCCAGCGGCTCGACGCGATCGTGGCGCGCGCCGGTATCCTCGTGCTCGCCTCGCACGACATCGATCTCATCAAGAACACTTGCAACCGCGCGATCCTGTTGCGCGAGGGACGTATCGTTGCCGCAGGTTCGACCGAAGAGATCCTCGGCCAATACCTGGCTGGCGCCGGCGAGGGCAGGGGCTGACTCCCGGCTGTTGGCCCTCTGAGTCGGATGCCTCGGCTGGTTCGCGTTTGTGACCTGACCAAGGCGGGCGCGGCAAAAAAAATCGAAATTATGTGCTGGAGCCCATCGCAAGGCTGAGCGATCGTAGAAATCGAGCACCACGGGCTAAAGTGGTGCCACAGGGAAAAGCGCTCATGCTCGCCGCGCTCGAGATTAATTTTGCGCTGTGGGGGATGATCATCTGTGCAAGCATCAAGCTCGCTCAGATGTTTGGGTAGCGGCCGCCCCGCCGCAATTTGGACGACCTTCCACAACTGATCGGAAGTCGGACGAAGGCGGTTGCCTAAGTCTTTGATCCCCTATATCAGTCCGGCCTTACGGGGCCACGTGGCGGAGTGGTTACGCAGCGGTCTGCAAAACCGTTTACACCAGTTCAATTCTGGTCGTGGCCTCCATCACAAACTCCTGATTTCCCAGCACAATTACGCCGGCGCGCGGGGGGCTTTTTTCCGCCGGATGCTGGGACGCGCCCGGAACTCACCCGGATTTGTCCGGGGTTGGCGGTTGAGCGCGATTCAGGTGCCTTGGCATGAAGATCGCATCACCTAGATCTGGATGATGAATCCTTGAACCGAGAATCCTGGAGCGCACGTGGGCGAGATCGTCCGATTTATTCCGAAGTCCGAGATCGAGCGGGCCCGTCTGATACGGGAAGCCCGCGCGATCTATGAGAGCATCTTTCCGTCCACTGGTCCCGTCAGGGATCCGCGTGAGTCGGACGACCAGTCGGGCACCCAAAGCTGATTGGTTGACGCGGAGCTAACGGAGAAAGGAGCGCGGGACGTCGCGATCAGCCGGCGGCGTACCAGCCATCCGGAAACGGCAGCAGCGGCCAGGCGCCCTCGTTATCGTTGGCGGCTTTGAGCGGCGCGTCAAAATTCCACGAGCGGGGCACGAATTCCTCCTCCGGCACGGGCTCGATGGCGGCCCGCACGGCATCCAGCAGCAAGTTGAACTCGGCTTCGCTCATCGCATCCTCCGGACTCAGTCCCGACGGCGCAAATTCGCAAAACCGGCTTTTTTCCCAATTGAGCGGATCGATCGAATTTTATCGATCCGGCGATCGGCGCTCGATTGGTTAGCGTTTCCCTAAGAAACCCGCGCGGAAGCTAGGCGGTTCCACCGCCCGGACAGTGTGAAAGAGATCACATTCCCAGAAGTTTCTTTCCCGTAAGTCTGACGTGACGCCGGCCGAGGTGGGCCGGGGGCGAAGCCGACGGGAGACGTCAGTCATGAAGGCGAGGTTCCTAAAGTTCGCAGGCGTGAAGAGCCGGGCCCGCCGGGCCTCGACTCTCGGATTGTTCCTGACGCTGTTTGCTTCCGCCGCTCATGCGCAAGGCACGCCCGAGCAGCGCCGGGCCTGCACCCCCGACGTCTATCGCCTCTGCGCCGGCGAGATCCCCAACGTCCGCGCCATCACCGCGTGCCTGCGGCGCAACAAGACGAGCCTGAGCGAGGCCTGCCGCGCCGTGTTCGAGCAGGCGGGCGGCTGAGCCGGCCACCTGTGGGTTCGTGCGCAGCAAGTTGGCGCATGTACAGTCGAAATCGACGCCGTTGCCATGTGGATATGCTGCGGACAAGCTGTGCGTGGCCGCTGCCGGCCGTTCCCATTTCGATGAAAATTGCAACCACCGCGTGCAAGAAGTCTTGATAGGCGGTGATCTATCAGTGACCGGCCGCCTTGAACGCCGCCGGTATCAGCGGCGACTAACCAATACAGTGCATAAGGATCAGTGGAACGTGATCGTCGATCCCGCTTGTAAAGCACCAAAATGATGCTTTAGTGCTTTCCATGAGCCAATCGCCCCGACAAGCGCCATCCGCGCTGCGTTACAGGCTCGCCCCTGAGCCGGCCGTCAAAGCCGCGCTGGAGGCGACCTTCGAGGCCTATGACCGCATGATGGAGATTCTGGAGGAGGTTGCCCGCACGCATAATGTGGGCTCCAACGTCGTGCTGCTGCATGCCCACGCCTACGACGCGATCCGAAAACAGACCGGGCTGCCGTCACGCCTGGTAACGCTGGGCCTGCGCGACCGCGCCGACTATCGCGCGGCAAGCGGCCGGCGGCTGCCGCTCGACGACAAGCTCGCCAAGCTCAAGGGCCCGACCACGATCTCCATCGCCACCGTGCAGGGGCGCTTCAGCGTGCCGTTCGATTACGTCGGCTACGCCGAGGGCTGGGGACAAAGCGTGCCCGCCCATCTGATCCGGACCGACGATGGTTTCGAAATTCACTACGGCGTCACGCCGAACAATCTGCCAGAGGAGGAGAACGCCGTGGATACCATCGCTGCCGCCCCCGAGAACTTCCTGTCCCGGGTCGGGCGCCTGATCGCGGGCATCGCCTATGACGCGATCGAGCAGGCCGAAGGCAAGAACAAGCTGAAGGTCGTGGGCCAGGCCATCCGCGAGATCGAGAACGCGGAGAACGAAGCGCGCGAGGCGCTCGCGGCCGCGCGCGCCGAGGAATATCGGCTGAACGCCCGGCGCAGCGAGATCGAGCGCGCGATGACCGATCTTGCCGAGAAGATCCAGGGCGCGATCGACGACAGCCGTGACGACCTCGCCCGCGCCGGCATCGCGCGGCAGATGGACCTCGAAGCGCAGTTCGAGGTGCTGTCGCGCGCGATCGACGAGAACAACGAGAAGATCGAGCAATGCGTCACCTCGCTGCGCGCGGTGCTCTCGGCACTCCAGGATGCCGAGCAGCGGCGCGCCGACCTCGAAAAAAGCGAGGCGGCCGCCGGCACGCATTCGACCGAAACGTCGAAGAAACAGACCGGCAACTCGGCCGCAGCAAAGGCGCTGCGTGCGGGCAAGGCGGTGGCGCGGGCCACCGGCGTGCCGGCGGGCATTCCGTTTTCGAGCGACATCGACGAGCTCAGCGCGTTGCATCGCGACAAGGAGATCGCGGCGAGGCTTGCGCGGTTGAAGACGCGCTCCTGAGTTCGCTCCGATGAGCACATTGCTCGAACATGTAATGGCGCCGGAGGTCAGGCCGTTCGCAATCGCGGCGGCCATGATCGTCATCGTCGGATCGGTCGAGGTGGTCTCGATGATGGTCGGGGCTTCCCTGAGCGAGATCCTAGGCACCAACATCGATTTCGGCCACCACAGCGACAATGGTGTGATCAACGCCATCTCCTGGATCAATCTCGGTGGCGTGCCACTGTTGATCTTCCTCCTGCTGTTCCTCGGCGCCTTTTCGATCACCGGCTTCCTGATCCAGGACATTGCGCGGATGGTCGCCGGCCCGTTACCGGCGAGCGTCGCCGCGCTCGGCGCGGGGGCTGCGTCAATTCCGCTGGTGCGCATCTCCAGCGGCTTCATCGCCAGGATCATTCCAAAGGACGAAAGCTATGCCGTCGGCCTCGGAGATCTCGTCGGTCGTATCGGCGAGGTCGTCATCGGTCCCCTGGACCAGGGGCCGCCCGGGCGCGTCAGTGTCGCCGACGTCCATGGCAACCGGCATTTCGTCTGGGCGGTCGCGGCGCCTTCGTCCGAGCCGCTGGCGCAGGGAAGCCTCGTCCTGCTGGTCGATCGCGTCGGCACCCGCTTTTTGGCGGTGAAAGCCGACGATGAACTCAAACCATCCAAATCCACTCTAAGCAATCAGCAAAGTAATTAGCGGAGAAATCTATGTTTGACATCGCAGTCCCGGCCATGATCGGCGTTGCGCTGATCCTCGTCCTGGGCATCGTCTTCACCACCCTCTACAAGCGCGCCACGCGCGACGAAGCGTTCGTCCGCACCGGCCTCGGTGGCAAGAAGGTCGTGCTCGACGGTGGCGCCATGATCCTGCCGATCTTCCACTCCTATGCTAGCGTCAACCTGAAGACGCTGCGGCTCACGGTCGAGCGCAAGGAGCGGGAATCCCTGATCACCAAGGATCGCCTGCGCGTCGACATCGTCGCCGAGTTCTATGTCCGCGTCCGCCCCGACGATGAGAGCATTGCGCTGGCGAGCCAGACGCTGGGCGCGCTGACCAATGACGCCGAAGCGCTGCGCAACCAGGTCGAAGCCAAATTCGTCGACGGCCTGCGTTCGGTGGCAGCCACCATGACCATCCTGGAACTGCAGGAGAAGCGCAGCGATTTCGTCAAGCACGTGCAGGCGACCGTGGAATCCGACGTCAAGTCCAACGGTCTTGAGCTGGAGTCGGTGTCGTTGACAAAGCTCGACCAGACCGACGTCAAGTTCTTCAACCCGGAAAACTTCTTCGACGCGGAGGGTCTCACCCAGCTCAAGACCATCACCGAGACCCGCCGGCGCGACCGCAACGCCATCGTCCGCGACAACGAGGTGGCGATCGCACAAAAGGACCTCGAGGCGCGGCAGCAGACCCTTGGGATCGAGCGCACCAAGAAGGAGGCCGAGCTCTCACAGGAGCGCGACATCGCCAACAAGACCGCGAGCACCCGCGCGGAAGTCGCCACCGCGACACAGACCGCGCGCCTCACGGAAGAGAACGCCCGCATCGACACCGACCGCGCGGTCGCCGAGAAGGAGGCCGGCGCCAAGCAGATCAAGGAAACGGCGGTGATCGAATCCGATCTCGCGATCAACAAGCGCAAGACCGACGCGCAGCGCGAAATCCAGATCGCGACGCAGGAGAACGAGATCCAGATCGCCGCCAAGAGCAAGCAGACCTCCGAAGCCGTCGCCGAAGCCAAGACTGCGGAAGCCGTGGCCGTGTCCGCGGAGGAAAAGGTCGTGACCGCACGCGCGGTCGAGGTTGCCGACCGCGCCCGCCTGACCCAGGTGCTCGCCGCACGCACCGAGGCCGAACGCAAATCGACCGAGCTGATCGTTGCGGCCGAAGCCGAGAAGAAGGCGGCGCTCGACCGCGCCGAGGCCACCAAGACGCTCGCGAGCGCGGAAGCCGAGGCCAACAAGATCAAGGCAGTCGGCGTCAAGAACATCGGTGAAGCCGAGGCGGCCGTCATCACCATGAAGAACGAGGCGCAGAACAAGCTCGGCAGCAACGTGATCGATTTCGAGATCGCCAAGAAGCGGATCGAGATGATGCCCTCGGCGCTCGCCGAGATGGTGAAGCCGATCGCCAACATCAAGGACGTTCGCATCCTGCACACTGGTGGCGCGTTCGGCGGCAGTGGTGCGAACGGCAGCAATGCCGGCTTCGGCGAAGGTCTCGCCGGCGAGCTGTTGAAGGTGCATGCGCTGCGGCCGATGATCGACGAGATCCTGCGCCAGAGCGGATTTGCGCCGGGTGAGGATCCCGTGAAGGCGCTGGTCGGCGCGGTCACCGGCAAGAGCAATGGTGCTGCGGTCGAGGTTGCGGCAAGCGTGCCCGCGCCTCAGACAACCGACGCAGCAGAGTAGGCTGTGATGCGTCGGCTATGAATGCCCATTCATTGCTGGCGTGAGCCCTAGTCGATAAGAACAGGCCGTGCGCTTCTCGCGTGGCGTACCGTTCCGGAGTGCAGGTCGATCGTGTGTTGAACCTTTCGATCGCTCTCCGGACGAGTTTTGCAAGGCAACGCCATTTGTTGCCCCGGCACCTGCGCCCAGGATGGGCAGGCGGCGGATGTTCTTTTTCATTGGGGCTCTCATGAAATATTTTCTGTCTGCACTCATTGCACTCGGTCTCTCGGTCGCAGCCGCGCCGTCGCAGGCCGCGGATTCCCGCAACGTCTCCGTCGTCAACGAGACCGGCTACGCCATCAAGTTTCTCGGCTTCAATTCGCCGGACGATGGTCTGGACGAATGGGACAACGAGCTCGACAAGACCTTGCAGAACCAGGCGAGCACTTATGTCGAGTTCGACGACGACGATGAAGGATGCGTCTGGAACATCCGCGTCGACTGGCAGAACTACAACGAATCCGTGCTGTGGAAGAACGTCAACCTCTGCAAGTTCAACGTCCTGAGGCTGCGCTACGACCCCGGTACCAAGACGACCTCCTTCATTGCGGAGTGAGCGTCGGATCACGGCGCGTTCGCGCCCACAGCAGGACCGGCGGGGAGGGGACGCGCGCCCTCCCTCGTGATGGCGAGGATATGACGAATTCGTCCTTTGCAAGCGCCGGAGGCTTTGTTATACGCAGCCGCGCGCGAACGTCGGTTCGCCCTTTTCCTCGGTAGCTCAGCGGTAGAGCATCCGACTGTTAATCGGATGGTCGCTGGTTCGAATCCAGCCCGGGGAGCCAAATTTCTCATCAACTTCAATATCTTGCCGCGCACTGATGTGCCGGAGCGCGAGGCTGTTCACGCGGACGTGCACGTCGTCTGCCGCGCCTACATCGCTACGACGCCAATTCGACTCAATTCAAATCGAGGTTCCCTGACGCTGGGCTTACGCGGAGCTGATTCCGATGCCGAACGTTCAGGTCGACCATTCCCACTTGTCCCCCTCGATTCTGCCCACCGACATCCCCGATCTCAGCGACGACGAATGCCTCGCGCTGCTCGCTCGCGCGGTCGAGACGCGCGATTCGGCCCGGCTGGATGAAGTCGCGGCCTTGATTGGCCGGCTCGCCGTCGCGATCGAATAGGGCCCAAGGCCCCAAGTCCATGCTGACGAGCCCGAGGCTTCCGCCTCGAGGCAATCGCCGTGTTGCGTTTTGGCGGGGCATGTTCCAAAGATGCCGCCACGTTTTTCCGCGGCGCCGTCCGCATTCCAGGGTTCCCTAAATGTCCGGTTTTGCGACCGCGCGCCAAAAGATGGTCGATGGCCAGGTGCGCACCAGTGACGTCACCGATCGCCGCATCCTCGATGCCATGCTCACCATCCCCCGCGAGGCTTTCGTGCCCGCAAGCCGGCAGGCGCTGGCCTACCTCGACCTCGATCTCGACGTCGCCGAGGCCGGATCGGCCAAGCGGTACCTGATCAAGCCGGCGCTCACCGCCAAGCTGCTGCAGGCGGCCGAGATCGGCGAGGCTGATCGTGTCCTGGTGGTCGGCTGCGCCAGCGGTTACGTCGCGGCACTTGCCGCCAGGCTCGCTGCGCAAGTCACGGCTACGGAAAGCGATTCGGCGCTTGCCGCAAAAGCGAATAGCAATCTGGCTGCCCTCGGATTTGCGAATGTGACGTGCGCAGCCGCGCCCAGCGCGGATGGGGACCCGGCGGCTGCCCCCTACGATGTGATCATCCTGAACGGGGCGACCGAAGTGACACCCCACGTGCTCTTCGAGCAGCTCAAGGAAGGCGGGCGGCTGGTCGGCGTGTCGGCCGAGACGACGCCCCCGCGGGCCATGATCGTGACCCGCGCCCATGGCGAATTCGGCCACCGCGCGCTGTTCGACGCAGCAGCCCCGGTTCTTCCCGGCCTGGCGCGGGCGCCCGCCTTCGTCTTCTGACGGGGTGGAACTCGTTAAAAATACCGTTCTGAATCAGAAGTGTGGCAGGGATGCTGCACGTGAAGACTTTCCGCTGCGAACAACCGCCGGGTAGTTCCGTCCGGCTTGACCACGTCCTATGGTGCGCCGGGGGCAACGACTCTCTGTCACCCGGCTCGCGGGCACGAGCCGGCGATAAGAATGAAACGGAACTTCTGGGATGCATGGGGTGAAGCTCTTCACCGGAGCTGCGGCTTCGGTCCTCCTGATGGCGCTCGCGGGGCATTCGTCGGCCTTGGCGGAGACGATCGAAGGCGCGCTGGTGCGCGCCTATCAGGATAATCCGCAGCTCAACGCGCAGCGCGCATTCGTCCGTTCGACGGACGAAAACGTGCCGCAGGCATTGTCCGGATATCGCCCCAAAGTCTCGCTGAACGCGAGCGTCGGCGCTCAAGTTCTGCACAGCGACTCGACGGCAGCCAGTACCGGTGGCCTCGTGATACACACGGTCAACAGTGGCAATAATGCACCGCGTGCAGCCGGTCTCACCGTGTCCCAGACGCTGTTCAACGGCAACCAGACCGGTAACCGGACCCGGGCCGCGGAGAATCAGGTTTCCGGCGCTCGCGAGGGATTGCGCAATCTCGAGCAGCAGGTGCTGTTCTCGGCGGCGCAGGCCTACATGGACTATCTGCGCGATTCGGCGACGGTCGAGGTCAACAAGAGCAACGTCCGCGTGCTCGAGCAGACGTTGAAGCAGACGCGAGACCGCTTCAACGTCGGCGAAGTCACCCGCACCGACGTGGCCCAGTCCGAAGCACAACTGGCTGCGGGGCGAACCCTCGAGCAGCAGTCCGAAGCAACGCTGACGGCGACGCGTGCGAACTATCGTCGCATCATCGGCATCGAGCCCGTCAATCTCGCGCCCGGCTCGCCGGTGGATCGCCTGCTGCCGCAGTCGCTGCCAAAGGCGGTCGAGCTAACGCTCATCCAAAACCCGACCGTAACGGCGGCGATGTTCGGGATCGATGTCGCCTTCATGAACCTGAAGGTGAACGAAGGCGCGTTGCTGCCGACGCTCACGTTCCAGGCCACGGTCAATCAAGCCTATGAGCAAACTCTGATCACTCCAAGCACGTTCAGCGCTGCCGCCATCGCACAGGCCTCGATGCCACTGTATCAGGGCGGCGGCGAATATTCGCTGATCCGGCAGTCCAAGGAGTCGCTGGCGCAGCAGCGGCTCGCGCTCGACCAAACGCGCGACCAGGCTCGGTCCGACACCGTATCTGCCTGGGGCCAGCTCGACGCGTCCAAGGCGCAGGTGCAATCGACGCAGGCCCAGGTGACGGCGTCCGAGATCGCACTGAACGGCGTGCGCGAGGAGGCAAAGGCCGGCCAGCGCACCACGCTCGACGTCCTCAACGCGCAGCAGGCGCTGGTCAACGCCCGCATCAACCTTGTGCAAGCGCAGCACGACCGCGTCGTGAATTCCTATCGCGTTCTCAGCTCGGTCGGCCGCCTGTCTCCGCAGGTGCTCGGCCTGAAGACCAACGTCTACGATCCCAGCGTGCACTACCACCAGGTGCGCGATAGCTGGGCCGGCGTGCGCACGCCCGACGGACGCTGATCTCCGCGACCAGAAGCATGATCCGGAAAAGTGTGAAGCGGTTCTCCGAAAAGATCATGCTCAGACAACAACCTAAAGCGCGATGACGATTCATTCGAATCTCGTCGCGCTTTAGGTCGGCGTTGCATCATGGCGATGCCGACTTGCGGTTTGCTTGCAATCATCAAACGCCCTGACATAGCCTTTCACTGAGATGCTGGCGCGATTCGCGCCGCACCTCATGTTGTTTGCGTAAGGCTTCGGTGACGTGGGCAGGGGGCGCACCGCCGCGCAATGAGTCGCAATCGCCGTGATCTGGGGACAAGTCAGGCGGTCGTGGCGAAAATGCTGAGCCACCCGTTCGGAACCGGCCAATCCTGTCGTGCTTGGTGTAAAACAACGCATGCGAGGGCGTTGATGATGTGGAGTCGGAGATGACGCAGCCTGCAAAGGTGCAAGAACCCTCGATGGAGGAGATTCTGGCCTCGATCCGGCGCATCATTGCCGACGATGAGGCCAAGCCTCCGCTGGCCGAGAAGGCCGCCGAACCTGCCAAGCCCGCTGCCGCGCCGGCGCCCAAGCCGGCCGCGATGAATGACATTCCGCCGTCCAAGATCGCGCCGGCCAAGCCTGCCGCCGAAAAACCGGCTGCGCCACCACCGGCTGCAAAGCCTGCGGCTCCGGCGCCGGCCGCAAGCAACAACCAGGACGATATCGACGCACTGCTGGCGGGGCTGGACGAGGCGACCCCCGCGCCCGAGATGCGGGCGCCGGAACCCGAGCCCGAGCCCGACGTGCTCGAGCTGACCGACGAGATGGCGGTGGAGACGCCAGCGCCTCCACCACCGAGCTTTCGCAAGGTTGAGCCGGGCGACGATGTCGAATTCGCCGAAGCCGCGGCGACGCCGTTCCGGCCGGCTCCTCCGCCACCGTCCTACCAACCGGTGAATTTCGACGCGCCGCCGCTGCCGCCGCAGCAGCCATTCCTGGCACAGACCACGGTCTCCGCCGTCGAATCCGCCTTCAATTCCCTGGCCCATACCGTCCTGAGCTCGAATGCGCGCACGCTGGAGGACCTGGTCAAGGAGATGCTGCGGCCGATGCTGAAATCCTGGCTCGACGACAACCTGCCGGGCCTCGTTGAACGCATCGTGAAGGCGGAAATCGAGCGGGTCTCGCGCGGCGGCCGGTAAGGCCGGGCCGCGTGGTCCCGATAAAGCCCTGCTTTTATGACCCATTGGGCCTGGCGACCGGGCCGGAAAGCCGTTTCGCCGCCTGGCTTTCCGTTGACACTTTCCGTTGACTTGGCCGCCGCGCACGGCTTTTTAGCAGCCCCATGATCGAGAAAAACTACCAGCCCGCCGATATCGAAGCCCGCATGTCCGTCGTCTGGGAGGACAGCCTTGCCTTCAAGGCAGGCCGTCCCGACCGGCGCGACGCCACCCCCTTCACCATCGTGATCCCGCCGCCGAACGTGACGGGCTCGTTGCACATGGGCCACGCGCTCAACAACACGCTTCAGGACGTGCTGTGCCGCTTCGAGCGCATGCGCGGCCGCGACGTGCTGTGGCAGCCTGGTACCGACCATGCCGGTATCGCGACCCAGATGGTGGTCGAGCGGCAGCTGATGGAGCGTCAGCAGCCCGGCCGCCGCGAGATGGGCCGCGAGAAATTCCTGGAGCGGGTCTGGGAGTGGAAGGCCGAGAGCGGCGACACCATCATCAACCAGCTCAAGCGGCTCGGCGCCTCCTGCGACTGGTCGCGTGAGCGCTTCACCATGGACGAGGGCCTGTCGAAGGCCGTCATCAAGGTGTTCGTCGAGCTCCACCGCGATGGCCTGATCTACAAGGACAAGCGGCTGGTCAACTGGGACCCGAAGCTGCTCACCGCGATCTCCGATCTCGAGGTGCAGCAGGTCGAGGTCAAGGGCAGCCTCTGGTATCTGCGCTATCCGATCGAGGGCAAGAGCTTCAGCCCCGACGATCCCGCGAGCTTCATCGTCGTCGCCACCACGCGCCCGGAGACCATGCTCGGCGATACCGGCGTTGCCGTGCATCCCGAGGACGAGCGCTATCAGAAGCTCGTCGGCAAGCACGTCATCCTGCCGCTCGTCGGCCGCAAGGTCAAAATCGTCGCCGACGATTACTCCGACCCCGAGAAGGGCTCGGGTGCGGTGAAGGTGACGCCGGCGCACGACTTCAACGATTTCGAGGTCGGCAAACGCCATGGCCTGCGCCAGATCAGCGTGCTCGACAAGGAGGGCTGCCTCGATCTCGTCGACAACGAGGATTACCTGCGCGACCTGCCGGAGGGCGCCTCGCAATTCGCCGCGGAATTCCACAATGTCGAGCGCTTCGCCGCGCGCAAGCGCATCGTCGAGCGGCTGGAGGCGTTCGGCTTCATCGAGCGCATCGAGCCGCACACCCACATGGTGCCGCATGGCGACCGCTCCGGCGTCGTGATCGAGCCCTTCCTCACCGACCAGTGGTACGTCGACGCCAAGACGCTCGCAAAGCCCGCCATCGCGGCGGTGCGGAACGGCGAGACGACCTTCGTGCCGAAGAACTGGGAGAAGACCTATTACGAGTGGATGGAGAACATCCAACCCTGGTGTATCTCGCGTCAGCTCTGGTGGGGCCATCAGATTCCGGCCTGGTACGGGCCGGACGGCAAGGTGTTCGTCGCCGAGACCGAGGAGGAGGCAGTCAGCCACGCGCTCGGCTACTACGCCGAGCAGGAGGTCATCACGCCGGAGCAGGGGCGCGAGATGGCGCTCGACCGCAACAAGCGCGAGGGCTTCATCACCCGCGACGAGGACGTGCTCGACACCTGGTTCTCCTCCGCGCTGTGGCCGTTCTCCACTCTCGGCTGGCCCGACGATACGCCGGAAGTGAAGCGCTACTACCCGACCGACGTGCTGGTCACCGGCTTCGACATCATCTTCTTCTGGGTCGCCCGGATGATGATGATGGGCCTGCACTTCATGAAGGAGGTGCCGTTCTCGACCGTCTACATCCACGCCCTCGTCCGTGACGAGAAGGGCGCCAAGATGTCGAAGTCGAAGGGCAACGTCATCGATCCCCTGCACCTGATCGACGAGTACGGCGCCGACGCGCTGCGCTTTACGCTCGCCGCGATGGCAGCCCAGGGGCGCGACATCAAGCTCGCGACCAGCCGCGTCGAAGGCTATCGCAATTTCGCGACCAAACTCTGGAATGCCTGCCGCTTCGCGGAGATGAACCAGTGCGTGGTGCCCGAGGGTTTTGAGCCCGCGAAAGCGACGCAGACCCTGAGCCGCTGGATCGCGCACGAGACCGCGCACACCACGCGCGAGGTGACGGAAGCGATCGAGGCCTATCGCTTCAACGATGCGGCGGGCGCGATCTACCGCTTCGTCTGGAACGTCTATTGCGACTGGTATGTCGAGCTCGCAAAGCCCGTGTTGCTCGGCCCGGATGGTCCGGCGAAGGCCGAGACCCGCGCGATGGTCGCCTGGGCGCGCGACGAGATTCTGAAGCTGCTGCACCCCTTCATGCCCTTCATCACCGAAGAGCTGTGGGAAGTGAGCGCCAAGCGCGAGGAGTTGCTGACGCTGGCGCCATGGCCGCTGAAGTCCGCCGGGCCGACGGCGGAAGAGCTCGCGATGGTCGCGGCATCGATGCCGAATGACGGGGCCTTCATGTCCCCGATGGTGCTGCCGATCTTCGACCACGCCGACTTCACCGATCCTGCGGCGGAAGCCGAGATCGGCTGGGTGATCGACCTGGTGACGCAGATCCGTTCGGTGCGCGCCGAGATGAACATCCCGCCGGCGACGCTGACGGCGCTGGTGCTGGCCGGCGCCTCCGCGGAGACGAAGGAGCGCGCGCCGCGCTGGACCGATGTCATCAAGCGCATGGCGCGGCTCTCGGACATCTCCTTCGCCGATCGCGCGCCTGACGGTGCCGTGCAGATCCTGGTGCGCGGCGAGGTCGCAGCGCTGCCGCTGAAGGGGGTGGTGGATCTCGCCGCCGAGCGCGTGCGTCTCGACAAGGAGATCGCCAAGGCCGATGCCGACATCAAGCGCGCCGAGTCCAAGCTGGCGAACGAGAAATTCGTCGCCAATGCGGCCGAAGAGGTCGTCGAGGAGGAGCGCGAAAAGCGCGAGGCCGCGCTGGCGCGCAAGGCGAAGCTGTTCGAGGCGCAGGAGCGGCTGAAGCAGGTGTCGTGATCTTTCGGTCATTCCGGGGCGATGCGCAGCATCGAACCCGGAATCTCGAGATTCCCCGAAGCGCAATTGCGCTCGGAGGTCTGGTCCTTCGGACCATCCCGGAATGACAGCTACCTCGGAAACGGCTTGCTCAAAAACTTCGAGCCCTTGACGCCGTAGCGCCAGGGCAGCTCGACCGCCTTGGTGAGGCCGATCCGGATGCCGATCGCGATCTCCTTGTCGCCGGTGCGCGCGTGCAATGCGATCGGCGGGCGGTCGAGGGGCAGGGCGTTGTGCGCAATCGTGATGCCAAGCGCTTCCGTCAGCTTGCCGGGTCCCGAGCATAATGCATGCACATCGACGAGATGGCGCCGGCGGCGCATCGCGGCAATCCCATGCGTCGGCTCCAGCGCGCGGATCAGGACGGCGCTGGCCGAGCCTTCCTCCTCGCAGACGAAGTTCACGCACCAATGGATGCCGTAGGAGCGGTAGACATAGGCAAAGCCGGGCGGGCCGAACATCACCCGGTTCCGCGGCGTCGGCCCGCGGTAGGAGTGCGCCGCCGGGTCGGTATGATGATAGGCCTCGACCTCGACGACAATCCCGCCGACGCCGTTCACCAGCAGTGTCGCGCCGATCAGGTCGGGCGCGACCTCGTGGACGCTGCGCGCGAAGAAGCCACGCTTCAGCGGCTTGCCCAGGGTGGGTGTGGAGGGCTTCGATTTTGGAGCCATTCGAGGTGAGAATCGCTAGACGACAGAGCAGGATATTGCCCATATCTGCCATGTTCCCTGAAGCGGCGCGAGCGGGTTGCGATGCCCTGCGATACCGACTAGGTAGGACCTGAACAGACCGGATACCCCATGGTCGTTATTGTCGACACCATCACCAACCCGCCGCGCCCGCGTCACCCGGAGAAAGTGAACCGGCCCGATGCCGCTTCGCCGCCGAAGCCGGACTGGATCCGCGTGCGCGCGCCGAACACCCGCGGCTATGCCGACACCCGCAACATCGTGCGGGCCAACGGCCTGCATACCGTGTGCGAGGAGGCGGGCTGCCCGAACATCGGCGAGTGCTGGGACAAGAAGCACGCCACCTTCATGATCATGGGCGACACCTGCACCCGCGCGTGCGCCTTCTGTAACGTCAAGACGGGCCTGCCCAACGCGCTCGACGCCGCCGAGCCGGAGCATGTAGCCGAGGCCACCGCCAAGCTGGGGCTCGCCCATGTCGTGATCACCTCGGTCGACCGCGACGATCTCGCCGATGGCGGTGCCGAGCATTTTGCCAAGACGATCCGCGCGATCCGCGCCGCCTGTCCCTCGACCACGATCGAGGTCCTGACGCCCGACTTCCTGCGCAAGGAGGGGGCGCTCGAGGTGGTGGCAGCGGCCAAGCCCGACGTCTTCAACCACAATCTCGAAACCGTGCCGTCGCGTTACCTGACGGTGAGGCCCGGCGCGCGTTATTTCCATTCGATCCGGCTGTTGCAGCGGGTGAAGGAGATCGACCCCACCATCTTCACCAAGTCCGGCATCATGGTCGGCCTGGGCGAGGAGCGCCACGAGGTGCTCCAGGTGATGGACGATCTGCGCTCCGCCGAGGTCGACTTCCTGACCATCGGCCAGTATCTCCAGCCGACCCGCAAGCACCACGCCGTGATGCGCTACGTGCCGCCGGATGAGTTCGGCTCATATGAAAAGGTCGCCTACACCAAGGGGTTCCTGATGGTGTCGGCGAGCCCGTTGACCCGTTCGTCGCATCACGCAGGTGACGATTTCGCGAGACTGAAGGCAGCGCGGGCGGCTCACGCCCGCTGACGTCATATGCACCGAGTTTCGAGCAAGCACCGCGTCAACCATAGCGCGCCAGAGATGTTCGATCTGGTCGCCGATGTCGAGCGCTACCCGGAATTCGTGCCGCTGTGCAGCGCGCTGAAGGTGCGCCAGCGGGTTGCAAAACCCGATGGCACCGAGGTGCTGGTTGCCGACATGACGGTGTCGTTCAAGCTGGTCAAGGAATCCTTCACCAGCCGTGTGACGCTTGATCGCGCCAATCTGAAGATCATGGTCGAGTACCTGCAGGGGCCCTTCAGCAAGCTCGAAAACCGCTGGACCTTCGAGCCGAAGGGCGAGGGGGTCTGCGACGTCGGCTTCTTTCTGTCCTACGAGTTCAGGAGCCGCATGCTCGCGATGCTGATGGGCTCGATGTTCGACGCCGCCTTTGCACGCTTCTCCGCCGCGTTCGAGAAGCGGGCAGACGCGATCTACGGCCGGCGGAAGATCGCATCGTCCTGATCAATCTACCGCCTTGACGATGTCAGGCGGTTGCGACGCGTAGTAGGCGGCAGCCTCGTCGATCTCCTGCGGCGTCATCGCGCGCGCGATGTTGCGCATCTGCTGGCTGATGTCGTTGCGCCGATCGCCACCGGCGAACGCCCGTAGCTGGGCCTTCATATAGGCCTCCGATTGGCCTTCGAGCCAAGGGCTGCCGACCTTGTTGTCGAGGCTGCCATGGCAGGAGCCGCAGGGTGCGATCCCCCGCATGGGCGCGCCGTAGATCACGATGTTGGGCTTCGGCAGTTGCGGTGTCGGATGATAGGCCGGCAGCCGCGGCAGAAAGGCGTAGTAAAGGGCGAGGTCGCCCATTTCCTGATCGGTCAGGCCGGTCGCAAACGGCGACATCACCGCGTTGGTGCGCGCGCCGGAACGGAAGTCGTGCAGCTCCTTGTAGATGACGGCGGCATATTGGCCGGCAAGATTGGGCGAATCCGCTCGGCTGATGCCGGTCGGACCGTGGCAGATCGCGCAGCGCTGTGCGAGCGTGGCGCCGCGTCCGATCGCTTCCTGGTTCGGACGTGACAGCGTGTGCGAGGTCAGCACGACCTCCGACAGGCGTTTGTCCTGCGCCTGCGCAGCAGCCGCCGCGGAGCGTTGCGGCACGCCGGCTGCGCTGCAGATCGCATCCCAGACATTGGCGAACTGAACCCAGGGCTGCGCGAACGGCAGCACGATGAAGCCGACAATCGCCGTTACAACGAAGATTGCAGCGGTGATACCGATGCTCGTCTTGAAATGGCGGTTGGTGAGGGTGAAAAGGTCGCGCGCACTCATCACTGCGCTCCCACATACACGGCCGGCACCGACGTGCCTTCGGTCAGTGCCAGCGTCAGGATCGGGTAGCCATAGTTGGTGATGGTGAGCCCGATCATCAGCGCCACCCACAGCGCGTGCGTGTTGAGCGCTAGCGGAACGGTCGCTGGCTGATGCACCGCGAGGCTGAAGCGATACGCGCCGGCCTCGACCGCAGGCGAGCGCATGCCGCGCGCCAGAATGACCAGGAAGAGAATGCCTGATGTCAGCAGGGTGAAGCCGCCGATGGCAGAGAACGTAACCGAGAGCGCCTGGGGCGCGATCGCGGGATCGGCGAAATCGAAATAGGCCATGCGGCGCGGCATGCCCAGGATGCCGACCCAGTGCCACGGGAAGGTGGTGATGATCATGCCGATGAACCACAGCCAGAGCTGGGTACGGATGAGGCGGAGATCGACGAACTCACGGCCCGTGAGATGCGGCCACAAATCATAGGCTATCGCGAAATACATGATCACGATGGCGCCGCCGAAGATCAGGTGGAAGTGGCCGGTGATCCATTGCGTGTTGTGGATCGAGCTGTCGAGCTGATAGCTCATGTTGATCAGGCCACCGGCGCCGCCGAAACCGAGCATCACGAAGGAGAAGGCGAGCGCCAGCATCATCGGATTGTCCCACGGCAGCGCCCGCATCCAGCCGAACAGGCCGTGACCACCGCGCAGGCGCGCTGCAATCTCGACGGAGGCGCAGATCGTGAAGACGGTCAGAAGCGTCGGCAGCGCGACCAGCGCGGTGAACGCGGAATGGACGAACTTGAAGCCGGCGCCGACCTGCGGATCGCCGAATGTATGGTGCATGCCGATCGGCATTGCCACCACCAGGAACAGAATGAAGGCGATCCGCGCCATGGTGTCGGAGTAGACGCGGCCGCCGATCGCGCGGGGCACGATGGCGTAATAGGCGATGTAGGTCGGCACCAGCCAGAAATAGACGATGGCGTGCAGCGTCCAGGAGAAGAACACGCGGGCAAGACCGGCGTCGATCGTGGCCTTCAGGCCGACCGCGACGGGGATGATCTGGAGCAATAGCTCGAGCGCGGCGCCAACCGCGGTCCAGGCCCAGAGATAGGAGCCCGCGACATTGGCGAACATCGCCAGCGGCACCGGCTTGCCGGGATTGGCCCCTTTCCAGACACGCAGATTGATCGACATCAGCGCGACCCAGATCCAGGACCCGACGACGACCAGCACGACGCCGACGTAGTAGAAGGGGCTGCCGATCAGCGGCGGATAGAAGGTGTAGAGCACGGAGGCGCGGCCGAGCGCGACCGGGATCATCGCCATGATGCTGCCGCCGACGATCAGCCAGAATCCGGCCCAGGCCCAGCGTACGCCGACCAGGCGCTGCTCCAGCGCGGACTCGCTGATCGCATAGCCAAATCCCATCGCGACCAGGGTCGGGAAGACGTAGCCCATGACTGTGCCGTGCGCAGTCAGCGAGCGGTAGTAGAGCTCGGGATTGGAAAGCCAGGTCCCGAGCGGGCTGCGGATGAACATCTGCCAGGCGCCGAGCGTGAGCGCCACGCCGAACACGGCGAAAGCCAGCCAGAAATGGGCGAGGACCAGCTTCCTATTGGCCAACACAGCTCAGCCTCCCGCTGCTCTTTGCAAGCTCCGCGAACTTCGCCTTGTCGATCACCCTGACCTTGCCCCACATGCCTTCATGACCGAAGCTGCAAAACTCCTGGCAGGGCATCAGATAGTCGCCGGTCCGCTCAAAGCGCATGAGTTGCTCGGAGACGTAGCCCGGCACCAGCATGGTGTTGATGTTGGTACCCTGGATCAGGATACCGTGGACCACGTCGGCGCTGGTGGCGCGCAACGTGATCGGCGTCTCGGCCGGCACCAGCAGGCAGGCGGGCGTGAAGGAATATTGCTGGCCGATCGCGCGCACCGTCACCGCGCCATTGGACTCCAGCACGCTGCCGAGATTGCTTTCGACGAATTCTCCTGAAAGATGCAGCCGCGACGGATCAGTGGTCTCGACGCGCGCCTGCGGCATGGTGGCGCGATGGATGCCGGCAATCGCCGCGATCACCGCCATCGCGACGATAATGATGACAGAGAGGGTCGCCCATCGCCGCTCGGTGCGCCGCGCAATCTCGGCGCCCTGATGTCCCGTGTCCTGTGCGCTCATTGCAGCGCCCCGCGCGGCAGGAAGACGAAGAGATAGAAAGCGAACCACATCATGACCACGCAGGCGGTTGCAATGCCGGCGAGCGCGATTGCGCCGGACGGCCCTCGCGCGACGACCTCGTCGACAGCCTGGTCGGCGGCGGCAGAGCTGGTCGGTGGATCAGAGTTGATCATGGCGCGTCTCAATTGAGGGGAGCGGAGCGCAGCTCGTTGGCCTCGCGCGCCGACACCGGCGTGCCGCGATTGCCCCAGGCCGTGCGGATATAAGAGACGACGGCGGCGATCTCGTTGTCCGAGAGCAAGCCGGCAAAGGGCGGCATGCCATAGGGCATTGGATTGCCCTCAGTGCCGGGCGGATAGCCGCCGTTGAGCACCATGCGGATCGGATTGACTGCCGATTGCATTTCGATCGACTGATTGTTGGCGAGCGGCGGCCAGTGTGGCGGCTTGCCTTCGCCCTGCGCGCCGTGACAGCTCGCACAGTTCTTGTCATAGACGGTCTTGCCGAGGCTGATGAGCAAGCTGCTTTCGGTCGTCGGCAGCGCCGAGCTCGCCGGCGGCGGAGGTGAGGGCTCCGAGATGCCCTTCAGGTAGACCGCCATCGCCCTGGTGTCCTCGTCGCTGAGATATTGCAGGCTGTTGTGCACGACCTCGGCCATGGGACCATAGACCACGCCGCGGGCCGAGACGCCGGTCTGGAGCAGGTCGGTGATGTCCTTGATGCTCCAGTCGCCGAGCCCGGCCTCGCGGTTGGACGTGAGCGAGGGCGCGTACCAGTTCTGCATCGGAATCAGCCCGCCCTTGAAGGCGTCCGACTGCGAGGTGCCGCCGAGCGCGTTGATCGGCGAATGGCACATGCCGCAATGGCCGAGACCCTCGACCAGATAGGCACCGCGATTCCACTCGGCGGACTTGGTCGGATCGGGCTTGAATTCGCCCTCGTTGAAGAACAGCGTGCGCCAGCCGAGAATGAGCTGGCGATTGGAATAGGGGAAGCGAAGGTCGTGTTCCCGGTTCCTCTGGTTCACGGGCGGGATCGACTTCAAATACGCGAAGATCGCCTCGCTATCGGCCCGCGTGACTTTTGTGTACGAGGCGAACGGCATCGCCGGATACATCAACCCGCCATCCGGAAAGCGGCCGGTGTGCATTGCTTTGTAAAAGTCCTCCGCGGTCCATTTGCCGATACCGGTCTCCCGATCCGGCGTGATGTTCGACGAGTACAACGTGCCGAAAGGCGTCGGCATGGCGCGCCCGCCGGCGAAAGTGCGGCCCTCGGGTGCCGTGTGGCAGGCGATGCAGTCGCCGGCGCGCGCCAGATACTCGCCGCGTGCCACGATGTTGTCGCTGGGCGGGCTGGCCTTCTGCTGCGCCTGGGCAGATCCGACGAAGACCGACAACAGCAGAGCGGCCAGGATTCGTGAACGCGATGGCATCCTCGTCTCCTCAATCCGGTTCGCTACCGCAGGCGAAGGGCAGCACGTAGGTGCCCTTCGGCGCCGGAGCGGCATTCACTGGCGCCGGGTGGTTCGCCAGCCATGCCGCGACGGCCGTGACGTCCTCCTCTGTGAGGCGGGCGGCCACCTGCTGCATGCAGTCCGGCGCCTTCGCAGTGCGGGTGCCATACCGCCATGCTCCGAGTTGAGCGCTGATGTAGTTCGGACGCAACCCGAGCAGGCCCGGAATTCCCGGCTCCATGCCGGTCAAGGCTGGGCCATGGCAGCTGCCGCACGCCGGTATCTGGCGCTGGGGATCGCCGCGCGTCACCAGTGACTGACCGCGCTGGAGAACCTCCTGGCTGGCATCGGTGGCTGCGACGGGCGGCAGCGCTGGATGCTGATCGGCGAAGTAGTCCGCCATCTGCTGGAGGTAGGGATCGGTGAGGAATTCCAGCAGATAGTTCATCGGCGGGTACTTCCGCCGGCCACTCTTGAACGCAAGAAGCTGGTTGTAGAGATAGCCGGCCGGCTTGCCCGCAAGCCGCGGGAAATAGACGTCGCTGGTGCCTTCGCCCTTGTTACCGTGGCAGGGCGTACAGGCCTCGACGCGCGCCGCCATCGTGTCGGGCGGCTGATTAGCCGCTTGAGCGGTCGCAAAATCGCAAGCGGCCAAGTACAGGACGATTGAGACCGCGCAGCGAGAGAACACGTTGCCGCCCTCCCGAATGTGGCGTCGGGTTGATTCCCGACGCGCAACTTTAGAGCGCCATTATTGCGGTTATGTGGGCAGGCGCAAGCTGGACCGTGACAGCGATGTTGCGGCGCGCGTCTAGCGTACGAGGCGCGAGCGCTTTTGACAAAAGTCGATCGAGATTTGATCGGAAGATCGCCATCAACCCCGTGGCGGCCTGCGCCGCTTGACCGCGCCACGGCGCGGCGAGCGCGCCACCCGCGGACGCAGGCGGCTGGCGGCTTCGCGGCGCGGCTTTGCGGCGGCTTGCGGGCCGCGGGCGAGGTCCATCAGCATGCGCAGAGCCTCGACGACCGAGCGTAGCCGTACGGCGGTGCGGCCGATCGCGCCAAATCGGTGCTCGCGATGGATGATGCGGCCATCGCGCGCGGCGGCGGCAAAGTGGACGAGCCCGACCGGCTTGCCGGGCGTCGCGCCGCCGGGGCCGGCGATGCCGGTGATGGCGACCGCAAGATCGACGCCGGCGCGCTCCAGCGCACCGACCGCCATCGCGGTCGCGGTCTCCTTGCTGACAGCGCCGAAATTCAACAGCGTGCTCGCCTCGACGCCGAGCATCGCGCGCTTGGCGTCATTGGAATAGGTGACGAAGCCGCGGTCGATGACGTCGGAGGAACCTGGAATGTCCGTCAGCGCGCCGGCGACGAGGCCGCCGGTGCAGGACTCGGCGGTCGCGATCGTCAGCTTGCGCATCCGGCACAGATCGAGCAGCGAGCGGGAGAGGGCGCGTGCGTCGCTGCCGCCCATGGCCTAGACGCTCCAGGGAAGGCGGATGGTGGCGCTCGCGGTCGCCGCGATGCCTTCCTCGCGGCCGGTGAAACCGAGCCGCTCGCTGGTCGTGGCCTTCACCGCGACGCGCGAGATGTCGACGCCGGAGATTTCTGCGATCCGCGCGCGCATGGTGTCGCGCAAGGGACCGATCTTCGGCCGCTCGCAGATCAGCGTCACCTCGAGATTGGCGACGCGGCCCCCGCGCTGCGTAACGCGCTCGATGGCGTATTTCAGGAACTGGTCGGAGGAGGCGCCCTTCCACTTGGGATCGCTCGGCGGGAAGTGCGAACCGATGTCGCCGTCGGCGAGCGCGCCGAGGATGGCATCGACCAGCGCATGCAGGCCGACATCGCCGTCGGAGTGGGCCAGGAAGCCCTTGCTGTGCGGCACGCGGACGCCGCAGATCATGACGTGGTCGCCTTCACCGAAGGCATGCACGTCGTAGCCGGTCCCGGTCCTGATGTCGCCGAGCTGGCTGGCGAGGCGCGCTTCCTCGCGGACGAAGTCTTCGGGGGTAGTGAGCTTCATGTTTGCAACATCGCCTTCAAAGGTTGCGACCGTCAATCCCGCCCATTCGGCGATCGCCGCGTCATCTGTGAAATCAGTGCGTCCGTCCTTCGCCGCGCGACGATGCGCGTCGAGGATGACATCGAAACGAAAGGATTGCGGCGTCTGCGCGATCCGCAAGCGCGCGCGGTCCGGCGTTGCCTCGATCTGCCCGGCCGCGCCGACCAGCTTGACGGTGTCGTTGACAGCGATCGCGGGGATCGCGGCACTGTGGCGGCTGGCGGCTTCGATCGCGCGGGAGATCAGGGCCTGCGAGACGAAGGGGCGCGCTGCATCGTGGATCAGGACGAGATCCGGCTTGTGCGGGGCGAGCGCCTCAAGGCCGGCGAGCACGGAGGCCTGGCGCGTCGCGCCACCGCTGGTCGGGGGCTCGTGGCGCAGGCCTTGGACCGCAGCCGTGAACATGGCGCTGTCATCTGGGTTCAAGACCGGCTGCACCAGCGCGACGTCGGGGTGATTGCTAAAGGACTCCATGGCGCGAAAGATCACCGGCACGCCGCCGATCGCGCGGTATTGCTTCGGTCCGCCAGCACCTGCGCGAAGCCCGCGCCCGGCCGCCACGAGAACAACTGCGGTCCGCTCTGATTTCGCCATAGCGCTTAAATACTCAATTGGTAGTGATGATCGGGAAGAGGGCTGATTTTGGCATGCCTCTAGCACGGTCACCGCGGAAGAACACCGGTGATTGCCGGATTGTCGGTAACAGCTTTTTGCTGCACTGCACTTGAAAGATTGCAAGAACTGTCTAAACTGTAGGCATGACGCTTGACTGCACAAGAATTGTGCGCAAGATAGGTCATGGCAGGCGCGATGAGGCGCCGCCTTTGAGACGAGACGTCCGTGACCGGCCCGGTAGGATTAGGCGCTAAGCCATTGAAAATAGGCGATATTGATGTCGCCAACCCGGTCTTCCTGGCGCCCATGTCGGGGGTGACCGATTCCCCCTTCCGGCGTCTGGCTGCGGAGCTTGGGGCAGGTCTCGTTGTGTCCGAAATGACCGCCAGCGACGAGCTCGCCAATGGCCATAGAATGTCCCGGTTGCGTTGCGAGGCGACTGGCCTCGGCCCGCATGTGGTGCAGCTTGCCGGCTGCGAGGCCCACTGGATGGCGGAGGGCGCCCGGATCGCGGAAGCGGAAGGCGCCGACATCATCGACATCAACATGGGCTGTCCGGCCCGCCACGTCACCGGCGGACAGTCCGGCTCAGCGCTGATGCGCGACCTCGACCATGCCTTGCGCCTGATCGAGGCGACGATCGCGGCTGTGAAGGTTCCGGTCACGCTGAAGATGCGCCTCGGCTGGGACGACCGCACCCGCAATGCGCCGGAACTGGCGCGGCGGGCGGAGGCCGCCGGCGTCAGGCTGATCACCGTGCACGGCCGCACCCGCTGCCAGTTCTACAAGGGCGAGGCCGATTGGGATGCCGTGCGCGATGTCCGCGCGGCGATTTCCGTTCCGCTGGTGGTCAACGGCGACGTCACCTCATTCGAAAAGGCCGTGGCTGCGCTGGGGGCTTCCGGCGCCGACGCCGTCATGATCGGCCGCGGCGCGCAAGGCCAGCCCTGGCTGCCCGGCCAGATCGGCCGGCGCCTCCAGGGCGGGGCGGAGGAGGCCGCGCCCTCGCTGACCGAGCAACTCCATTATGCCCGCACGCTCTATGAGGGCGTCTGCGATCTCTATGGCTTGCGCATCGGCCTCAGGCATGCGCGCAAGCATCTCGGCTGGGCGCTCGACGTCGCCGCGCATCTCAGCCGCGCGCCGGCCGAGAAGCTGAAGGCGTGGCGCCAGAACATCCTCACATCCGAGGATCCGCGGGCCGTTCATCTCTCGCTGCAAGATGCCTTCGACGACTTCGCATGGAGCGCTGCTGCATGAGCTCAGCCGCTGAACATCGTCGGCCAATGCCGTCAAACGGCGATGCAATCCTCGACGCACTGCCCAATCCAGTGCTGCTGATCGGGCCGGACGGCAAGATCATCGACGCCAATATCGCGACGGAAGCGTTCTTCGAGATTTCGACCCAGTTCCTGAAGCGCCAGTCGCTCAAGGAGCTGGTACCGTTCGGCAGCCCGCTCCTCGCATTGATCGACCAGGTGCGCTCGTCGAACTCACCGATCAACGAATACAAGGTCGATCTGGGCACGCCGCGGATGGGAGGCGACCGCCAGGTCGATCTGCATGTCGCCCCGCTCACCGAGCGGCCCGGCTACATCGTGGTGATGCTCCAGGAGCGCACCATCGCCGACAAGATGGACCGCCAGCTCACTCATCGCAGCGCCGCACGCTCGGTGATCGCGCTCGCCGCGATGCTCGCGCATGAGATCAAGAACCCGCTCTCCGGCATCCGCGGTGCCGCCCAGCTCCTCGAGCAGCAGGCCTCCTCGGAAGACCGCATGCTGACGCGGCTGATCTGCGACGAGGCCGACCGCATCGTCACGCTGGTCGACCGCATGGAAGTGTTCGGCGACGAACGGCCCGTCGTGCGCGGTCCGGTCAACATCCATTCCGTGCTCGACCACGTGAAGCGCCTCGCGCAATCCGGCTTTGCCCGCAACATCCGCTTCATCGAGGACTACGATCCCTCGCTGCCGCCGGTGCTCGCGAACCAGGACCAGCTCATCCAGGTGTTCCTCAATCTGGTGAAGAACGCCGCTGAGGCCCTGATCGACGTGCCCGACGCCGAGATCCAGCTCACCACCGCCTTTCGTCCCGGCGTGCGCCTGTCAGTGCCCGGTCAAAAATCCCGGGTATCCCTGCCGCTCGAATTCTGCGTCAAGGACAACGGACCGGGCGTGCCCGATGATCTTCTGCCCAACCTGTTCGATCCCTTCGTGACCACCAAGCAGACCGGCAGCGGTCTCGGCTTGGCGCTGGTCGCAAAAATCGTCGGAGATCACGGTGGCATCATCGAATGCGAGTCTCAGCCGCGCAAGACCACCTTCCGCGTGCTGATGCCGATGTACTCGACCTCCATCAAACACGCCGATCAAAGCAGTCGCGCCGACTCTGCCGGGAAGCCGTCGCCTGCGTCACAGGGGGCAAAATGAGGATTGAATATGCCCGCAGGTAGCATTCTCGTTGCTGATGACGATACCGCCATCCGCACGGTTCTTAATCAGGCTCTGTCCCGGGCAGGGTACGAAGTCAGGCTGACCGGCAACGCCGCCACGCTGTGGCGCTGGGTCAGCCAGGGCGAGGGCGATCTCGTGATCACCGACGTGGTGATGCCGGATGAAAACGCCTTCGACCTGCTGCCGCGCATCAAGAAGATGCGGCCGAACCTGCCGGTCATCGTGATGAGCGCGCAGAACACGTTCATGACGGCGATCCGGGCCTCCGAGCGCGGGGCTTACGAATATCTGCCGAAACCCTTCGACCTGAAGGAGCTGATCGCGATCGTCGGCCGGGCGCTGGCCGAGCCGAAGGAGCGGACATCGAGCCCGGACGAAGATGCGGAGATGGAAGCGATCCCGCTGGTCGGCCGCTCGCCGGCAATGCAGGAAATCTACCGCGTGCTCGCGCGTCTCATGCAGACCGACCTCACCGTGATGATCACGGGCGAGTCCGGCACCGGCAAGGAGCTGGTGGCGCGCGCGCTGCACGACTACGGCAAGCGCCGCAACGGTCCGTTCGTCGCCGTCAACATGGCGGCGATCCCGCGCGACCTCATTGAATCCGAGCTGTTCGGACATGAGCGCGGCGCGTTCACCGGCGCCAACACCCGTGCCTCCGGTCGCTTCGAGCAGGCCGAGGGCGGCACGCTGTTCCTGGACGAGATCGGCGACATGCCGATGGAAGCACAGACGCGCCTGTTGCGCGTGCTCCAGCAGGGCGAATACACCACCGTCGGCGGCCGCACCCCGATCAAGACCGACGTGCGCATCGTCGCGGCCTCCAACAAGGACCTGCGCGTCCTGATCCAGCAGGGACTGTTCCGCGAGGACCTGTTCTTCCGCCTCAACGTCGTGCCGCTGCGTCTGCCGCCGCTGCGCGAGCGCATCGAGGACCTGCCGGATCTCGTGCGTCACTTCTTTGCACTCGCCGAAAAGGACGGCCTGCCGCCGAAGAAGTTAGATGCGCTGGCACTGGAGCGGATGAAGCAGCACCGTTGGCCCGGCAACGTGCGCGAGCTCGAAAACCTCGCGCGGCGCCTCGCTGCTCTCTATCCGCAGGATGTGATCACGGGCTCCGTCATTGACGGCGAGCTCGCGCCGCCCTCGGTCAGCCCGGGTGCCGCCGTCCAGCAGGGCGTCGACAATCTCGGCGGGGCCGTGGAGGCGTATCTATCCACGCACTTCCAGGGTTTTCCCAACGGCATGCCGCCGCCCGGCCTCTATCACCGCATTCTCAAGGAGATCGAGATCCCGCTGCTCACCGCAGCCCTTGCCGCCACCCGCGGCAACCAGATTCGGGCCGCGGACCTGCTCGGTCTGAATCGCAACACGCTGCGCAAGAAGATCCGGGATCTCGACATCCAGGTCTATCGGAGCGGAGGCTAGTCCTCATCGACGGTCATTCCGGGGCGGTCCGACAGGACCGAGCCCGGAATCTCGAGATTCCCCAATGCGCAATTGCGCATTGGGGTTCGCTGCTTCGCATCGCTCCGGAATGGCTGCCCAGGCGGCCCCCTGTGGATGCGTCGGTCAGCCACGGTAGACACGCCGTGGAATTGTCGCAATTCGGCAACAATGTGATATGAATGCATCAGTATCCGTGATCCGCGGATCCCGTTTTCAGCATCACCATTGCCGGAATGACCAGCCCAGATACCTCGGCCGCGTCCTTTGATACGCCTCCACCTGACGAGCCCAAGCGCGGCCTATTGCGGCGCTGGCTGGCGCCGTTTGCGGTCGGTCTGGCGCTGCTGTCGGCCTTCCTGACATTCGTCGTCCTGACCGGGCTGACCAGCATCGAGCCGACGCCCGAGGTGGTTCGCTCCTTCCTGATGATCAACGCTGGCACGATTCTGCTGCTGGTCGGCATCATCGTCCGGGAAGTCTGGCAGATGGTGCAGGCGAGGCGGCGGGGCCGGGCGGCGGCGCGGCTGCATGTGCAGATCGTCGGCCTGTTCTCGGTGATCGCGGTATTGCCCGCCGTTCTGGTGTCGATCGTTGCCAACGTCACCATCGAACGCGGCCTCGACCGGCTGTTCTCGGGTTCCACCAAGCAGGTGATCCAGAACTCGCTGACGATTGCCGGCGCCTACATGCAGGAACATGCGCAGCTCATCAATGGCGACACGCTGGCGATGGCCAATGATCTCGCCCATGCGCGACCGCTGTATGACCAGGATCGCATGACTTTCATGAAGCTCATGACCGCCGGTGCCGCGGCGCGCAATCTGCCGGTTGCGGTGCTGATGGACAAGGACGGCAAAATCGTCGCAAGCGCTGATACTGGTATTCGCCTCAACTACGAACCGCCGCCGCCGGGCATCCTCAAGAACGTCAATGAAACCGAGCCGCAAATCTCGGTGTTCCCCGAAAACTACGTCGCATCCGTGGTCCGTCTGCGGGCCTACGACGACATGTTCCTGTACGTGGCGCGTCTGCTTGATCCAGCCGTCGTTGCCCAGCTCAAGCAGACGCAGACCAGCGCAGCCGAATATGCGCAGCTCGAAACGCGCAGGCTCGGCATCCAGGTGGCATTCGCATTGATGTTCGCGGTGATCGCGCTGACCATCCTGATGGCCTCCGTGCTGATCGGTCTCAACTTCGCCAACGGGCTGGTGGCGCCGATCCGCCAGCTGATGGGCGCTGCGAGCGAAGTCTCGACCGGCAATCTCAATATCCAGGTCCCCGTCCACAAATCCGAAGGCGATCTCGCCCAGCTCGGCGAGACCTTCAACAAAATGACCCAGGAGCTGCGCAGCCAGCGCGACGAGCTGGTCAGCGCCAGCGACCTGATCGACAGCCGCCGCCGCTTCATCGAGGCCGTGCTGTCCTCGGCCTCCGCCGGTATCATCGGCGTCGATGCCTCCGGCAGCGTCGGCATCCTCAACCGCTCGGCGGAGAAGCTGATCGGCCACGCCGAATCCGAGACGCTCGGCCATCCCTTGTCGGAAGTGCTGCCCGAGCTCGACGACATGATGAAGACCGCGCGGGAAGGTACCCAGCGGCTGGTACAGGGCCAGATCACCATCCTGCGCGACGGACAGGAGCGCAACCTGTCGGTTCGCGTCAGCGCGGAAAAGACCAGCCAGCCGCGCGACAGCTACATCATCACGCTCGACGACATCACCGAGCTCGTCTCGGCGCAGCGCACTTCGGCCTGGGGCGACGTGGCGCGCCGCATCGCCCACGAGATCAAGAACCCGCTGACGCCGATCCAGCTCTCTGCCGAGCGCATCCGCCGCAAATTCGGCAAGACCATCACCGAGGAGAAGGACAAGTCGATCTTCGACCAGTGCACCGATACCATCGTGCGCCAGGTCGACGACATCAGACGCATGGTCGACGAGTTCTCGCGCTTTGCGCGCATGCCAAAACCCGTGATGGAAGGCGAGGATGTCGTCGATACCGTGCGGCAGGCGGTGTTTTTGATGAAGGTCGCTCATCCCGAGCTCGACATCGAGACCACTTTCAAGGACGACCCGCTGCGCGCGCAATTCGACCGCCGGCTGATTTCCCAGGCCGTCACCAACATCGTCAAGAACGCGACGGAAGCGATCGAGCAGGTGCCGCCGGAAGAGCTCGGCAAGGATGGTGGAAAGGGCCGCATCGATGTCGTGGTCTCGCGCGAGGCCCAGGACGTGCTGATCGACGTCGTCGACAACGGTATCGGCCTGCCCAAGGTCGCGCGCTCGCGGCTCCTTGAGCCGTATGTGACAACTCGGGCCAAGGGCACCGGCCTCGGGCTTGCGATAGTCGGCCGCGTCCTGGAGGACCATGGCGGGCGCATCGAATTGAAGGATGCCTCCGACTTCCGGGAAGGCCAGCGCGGTGCCTGGATGCGGATGCGTTTTGCGGTCTCGGGCCATGCCAACACCATCGAGGTGAAGGACGCGGCTCAAAAAGCCCGGGAAACACCCAAAGAACCGGACACAAAGGCGACGGCCGCCGAAACCAAAGAGCCGGCAGAAACGACTAATGATGCAACAAGAATCAAAGCCTCAACGGGCAACTGACAGAGCGGGCGCGACTCATGGCAAATGAAATTCTGATTGTCGATGATGAGGCCGATATTCGTGATCTCGTCGCGGGCATTTTGGAAGACGAGGGGTTCGTCACTAGGACCGCGCGTGACAGCGACTCTGCACTCGCAGAGATCGCCAATCGCAGGCCGCATCTGGTGTTCCTCGACATCTGGCTGCAAGGCTCCAAGCTCGACGGCTTGCAACTGCTCGAGCAGGTCAAGAAGGACAATGTCGAGCTTCCGGTCGTGATGATTTCCGGCCACGGCAACATCGAGACCGCGGTCGCCGCGATCAAGCGCGGCGCCTACGACTTCATCGAGAAGCCGTTCAAGGCCGATCGCCTGATCCTGGTGGCGACGCGCGCGCTGGAGAACTCGCGCCTGAAGCGCGAGGTGAGGGAGCTCAAGCAGCTCGCTCCGACTGCGAGCCAACTCGTCGGCCGCTCGCCCAGCATGAACCAGCTCCGCCAGACGATCGAGCGCGCGGCCAAGGCCAACAGCCGCATCCTGATCGTCGGCCCCGCGGGAGCTGGCAAGGAATTGACCGCGAGGACGCTGCATGCGGCCTCGGGTCGCGCCGACGGGCCTTTCGTCGTGATCAATGCCGCGGCGATCACGCCGGAGCGGATGGAGCACGAGATGTTCGGCGTCGAGCAGTCCAATGGCGAGCAGCCGCGCAAGCCGGGCGCGCTCGAAGAAGCTCATGGCGGCACGCTATTCATCGACGAGATCGCCGACATGCCGCGCGAGACCCAGAACAAGATTTTGCGTGTGCTGGTCGAGCAGTCGTTCCAGCGCGTCGGCGGCACCGGCAAGGTGCAGGTCGACGTCCGCATCATCTCCTCGACCGCCCGCAACCTCGAGGAGGAGATTGCAGCCGGCACTTTCCGCGAGGATCTTTATCACCGCCTCTCGGTGGTCCCGATCCGCGTGCCCGCACTCTCCGAGCGGCGCGAGGACATTCCGGAGCTGATCGACTATTTCATGGACCAGATCTCGGCGGCCACGGGGCTGCCCAAGCGCCAGATCGGCCAGGACGCAATGGCGGTGCTCCAGTCCCACGTCTGGCCCGGCAACGTCCGTCAACTGCGCAACAACGTTGAGAGAGTCATGATTCTCGCCGCCGGCGGGCCGGAGGTGATCATCACCGCCGACATGCTGCCGCAGGACGTCGGTTCGATGGTCCCGGCAATGCCGACCAGCAACAATGGCGAGCACATCATGGGCCTGCCGCTGCGCGAGGCGCGGGAGGTGTTCGAACGCGACTATCTGATCGCCCAGATCAGCCGCTTTTCCGGCAATATTTCGCGCACTGCCGAATTCGTCGGCATGGAGCGATCGGCACTACACCGGAAGTTGAAGGCACTCGGCGTCGGTTGAGCCGCGTCCGATCGGATACCCGTTCACAATATGAGAGGAAAATCATCGATTTCCGTAGTTTTTCGGAGGATTTGGATACGGACTGCCGCGTGAAGCGGCTTGCCTAATAAGCGTACCTGTCTTCTAATCGTTCCGCCGACCCTCCGAGGGGGATCTCATGAGGGAAGGCAACCGGGAGTGGCCCACATCACAGAAGAAGGCCGCAACCGGTCGGACTATCCAAACAACAAGAAACTCAAAGCGAGATAACAACAATGGCGGCAGACCGCGCACAAAACCTACAAGACACCTTCCTTAATCACGTTCGCAAAACCAAAACGCCACTAACGATCTTTCTGGTCAACGGAGTAAAGCTGCAGGGAATTGTGACCTGGTTCGACAATTTCTGTCTGCTGCTCCGGCGCGACGGTCACTCGCAGCTCGTTTACAAGCATGCGATCTCGACCATCATGCCCGGCGCTCCGATCCAGCTGTTCGAAGGCGGCGAGGATCAGCCGGCTTGAGAGTGATCTGATTGGAACCCCGGAATTTTGACGGGGGGGCTGACCGTCCGCGGTCGGCAGAGGCTGGGCAGACAGGGCGGGTGATCGTCATCGGCCCCTATATGCGGGCGCGCGCCGGCGGAGCCGACGCGCAATCGGAGAGCCATGTCCTGCGCGATGCCGAGGCGCGGCTCGAAGAGGCCGCAGGGCTTGCCCGCGCCATCGACCTCGTGATCGCCGACGCGCTGGTCGCGCCGATCAGCCAGATCCGCCCCGCGACCTATCTGGGCAAAGGGAAGGTCGAGGAGATTACCGGGCTGATCAAGAGCCTCGAGGTCGACCTCGTGGTGATGGACTGTGCGCTCTCGCCGATCCAGCAGCGCAATCTCGAGAAGGCCTGGAACGCCAAGGTGCTCGACCGCACCGGCCTGATCCTGGAGATCTTCGGCCGTCGCGCCAAGACCAAGGAAGGTTCGCTCCAGGTCGAGCTCGCGCATCTCAACTATCAGCGCTCGCGCCTGGTGCGCTCCTGGACCCATCTCGAGCGCCAGCGCGGCGGCTTCGGCTTCATGGGTGGTCCCGGCGAGACGCAGATCGAGGCCGACCGCCGCCTGATCTCCGAGCGCATCTCGCGGCTCGAGAACGAATTGAAGAAGGTGCAGGCGACGCGGCGCTTGCACCGCGCCGGCCGCCAGCGCGTGCCGTACCGCGTCGTCGCGCTGGTCGGCTACACCAATGCCGGCAAGTCGACGCTGTTCAACCGCCTGACCCGCGCCGACGTTCAGGCCGCAGATATGCTTTTTGCGACGCTCGATCCGACCTTGCGCGCCCTCAATCTGCCGCATGGTGGCAAGGCGATGCTGTCGGACACCGTCGGCTTCATCTCCAATCTGCCAACCCAGCTCGTCGCGGCGTTCCGCGCCACGCTGGAAGAGGTGTTGGAGGCCGACGTCATCCTGCATGTTCGCGACATCTCGCATGAGGACGCCGAGGCGCAGCAGAGCGACGTCGACGCCGTGCTGCGCCAGCTCGGCATCAACCCTGACGACTCCGGCCGCATCATCGAGGTCTGGAACAAGGTCGACCGGTTCGATTCCGAGCAGCGCGACGAGCTCGTGAACATCGCTGCGCGCAGGCCATCGGATCATCCCGCGATGCTTGTCTCGGCCGTGTCAGGCGAGGGGATCGATGCGCTCCTCACCGCGATCGAGGAGCGGCTGGCGGCAAAACGCACCACGCTCGATCTCTCCATCGATGCCGCCGACGGCGCCGGCATCTCCTGGCTGCATCGCAATTCCGAAGTGCTGGCGAAAGAGCTGCACGAGGGCCGCTTCGACATGACCGTGCGGGTGGACGAAACCAAGCGGGATATCGTGGTAAACCGCTTCGACGCCGTGCCGCATCACGCCGCGTAACGCCAAACGGCAGGGGCGAGTTAGCGGCCCGCTCGTTGGCTTCTCTCCGCCGCCGGCAACTTCTTCTCCTCCGCCTTTGCCGCGTTCCACAGCGCGTCCATCTCCTCCAGCGACGCCTGCTCCAGTGTGCGGCCCTGCGTCTCCAGCGCGCGCTCGATGTAAGAAAAACGTCGCTCGAACTTCGCATTGGTCGCGCGCAGCGCGGTCTCCGGATCGGCGTCGACATGGCGGGCGAGGTTGACGAGCGCGAACAGGAGGTCGCCGGTTTCCTCGGCCAGCTCCTGTCTGTCATTGCGGTCGAGCGCGGCTTCGATCTCGTCGGCTTCCTCTCGGATCTTCTTCAGCACCGCGCGCGGATCGTTCCAGTCGAAGCCTACGGTAGAGGCCTTACGCTGCAACGCCATTGCGCGCGTCAGCGCAGGCAGGCCAGCCTTGACGCTTGCCAGCAGCGATTTGTGCAACGTCTCCTCCGGCGGCCGCCGCGCAGCGCGCTCGGCTTTTTCCTCGGCCTTGATGCGCTCCCACGCGCTCTTGACGCCGGCGGGCTGGATGTTGCCGTCCTTGTCGGCAAAGACGTGCGGGTGGCGGCGGATCATCTTCTTCGTGATCGCCTCGACCACGTCGCCGAACGCAAACGCGTTCTCTTCCTCCGCCATGCGCGCGTGATAGACGACCTGAAGCAAGAGATCGCCGAGCTCCTCGCGGAGGTCGTCGAAATCGCCGCGGGCGATCGCGTCGGCGACCTCATAGGCCTCCTCGATCGTATAGGGCGCAATCGTCGCAAAATTCTGCTCGAGGTCCCAGGGACAGCCGGTGACCGGCGTACGCAGCGTCGCCATGATCTCGATCAGGCGTGAAATGTCGCGGGAAGGGGTCATTGCGGGCCAATTCTCCTCAATGTCAGCTTTATGCCGCAAGCGGCCCGGCGTTCCCAGCACAACGCCGTGAAATGAGCCGATTTCCACCGATTGGCGGCGCAGGCACGCGGTGCTAAATCGCGCCCATGAGCGAACAATTTTCATCCGAAACCGCCCTGGTGCTGTTTTCCGGCGGCCAGGATTCCACCACCTGCCTCGCCTGGGCGCTGAACCGCTTTGCGCGCGTGGAGACGCTCGGCTTCGAATACGGCCAGCGCCATGCCATCGAGCTTGCCTGCCGCGAGCACCTCGTCGGCGGCCTGAAGCGCTTGCGCCCAGATTGGGCGGCCAAGTTGGGGGAGAGCCATACGCTCTCGATCCCGACGCTGGCCGCGGTGTCCGAGACGGCGCTGACCCGCGACGTCGAAATCGCGATGGGCGCCGACGGACTGCCCAACACCTTCGTGCCCGGCCGCAATCTGGTGTTCCTGACCCTTGCCGCCGCGCTCGCCTACCGGCGCGGCATCACGCATATCGTCGGCGGTATGTGCGAGACGGATTACTCCGGTTATCCCGACTGCCGCGACGACACCATCCGTGCGATGCAGAGCGCGCTCTCGCTCGGCATGGCGCGCAAGTTCGAGCTGCATACGCCACTGATGTGGATCGACAAGGCCGCGACCTGGCAGCTCGCGCATGAGCTCGGCGGCGACCCTCTCGTCGATCTCATCCGCGCACAGTCCCACACCTGCTATCTCGGCGAACGTGGCGCGCAGCATGACTGGGGTTATGGCTGCGGCGAGTGTCCCGCGTGCAGCCTGCGAGCGAAGGGGTGGGCGGAGTACGTGACGCGACGGTAGCGCTACATACTCGGTGTCATCATCCGCGAAAGCGGATTGATCCAGTATTCCAGCGGCGGTTGTGGGATACGGAGAAGCCGCGGCGTACTGGATTCCCCGCTTACGCGGGGAATGACAGTGTGGGTTGGGGCGATTAGCCAAAATCCTCCGCCTGTAACACGATCGGCTGGCCGTGCGGAGTGCGATCGGCAGCGTGATCCCAGGCGTCGCGGTAGCGGTGCAGGGTTTCCGTGGAGGTGACCCCCTTGATGGCGACGAGCCTTTCCAGCGTGGCGAGCCAGTGCAGATAGTAGGTCTCGCCGGTGTCGGGATCGCCCGCTCCTTGCGCGCGGCTGATTTCCTCGGCGAGCGCGGCTGCCCATTCGTTCCAGCTGAACAGGCCGCGTTCGTAGAGTGTCAGCGCCATCGCGAAGGCATGGGCTTCCCAGGGCGCGCGGAAGACAGGGCCGTCGTCATCGCGGGGAATGCCGGGCACCGCGCGGATGGCTTCCCGCGCGGCCTGCGAACGCGTCGCCATCACGCGCGCTCCAGATAGGGCTCCCAGGCATCGACCGAGACGGTCAATGCCGGATCCGGCACGTCGGGCCACAGATCAGTGCCTGCGAACGTCACCGTGTAAAGCCATTGCGGATCTTCGCCAGCGCCGCGCGAGTTGCTGTCAGGGAACACGTGGCAGCCGAGAACCCGCTCGATGTGGCCGACATGGCCGCGCACATATTGCGGCAACCGGGTATGTGTTGCCGGGTGGATATTCTTGGCGCGTACGCGATCGCCGGCGGCAAACAGGGCAGGGCGTGTGGTCTCGCGCTCGGTCGGGCCGCCGCGACGGAGAACGGCCGCGACGTCGTCGCGCTTCAGGATCTTGTCGACGTTCTTTACGGGATGCAGCACCCTGCCGGCCGCGATCTCGTCGGCCGCAACGAGCCCGCGTTCTCCCATCAACCGCTCGATTCCAGCGAGCCATATCTCGTAATAGCTCTTGCTGAGATAATCCTCCGGCGGGCGGTTCTCGCGGGCAAAGCGCGACATGTCGATGTTCCACCTGCCCACCGTCGCCATTGCGAGCGTCAGCGCAAACGCGCGCCGCTCCCATTCGGCGTGAAACACCGGCTCATTCGGCTCGGGTCTGACGGGCCCTGACCAAGGCACGCCGCCCATGTCATGCGCACCGTCCATCACGCTACCTCGTGCGGCCGCTTTGGCAGGCCAGTCCCGATCATGCTGTCGCGGGTGACGAGATCGGCAAGGCGCTCCTCGCTCCAGCCCTCGGTGCCCGCGGGCCGCATCGGCAGCACGAGGTAACGGATCTCGGCGGTTGAATCCCAGACGCGGATTTTCGTGCCCGGCGGCAGCTCGAAGCCAAAATCCTTCAAGACGCCGCGCGGATCCTTCACCGCCTTCGAGCGATAGGGGGCCGACTTGTACCAGACCGGCGGCAAGCCCAGCACCGGCCACGGGTAGCAGGAGCACAGCGTGCACACCACCATGTTGTGCAGGTCCGGCGTATTCTCGACCACGACAAGATGCTCGCCCTGGCGTCCGACATAGTCGAGCTCGGCGACCGCGCTTGTGCCATCCTTCAACAGTCGTTCGCGATAGTCCGGGTCGGTCCAGGCCCGCGCGACCACGCGCGCGCCGTTGCGTGGGCCCACCTTGGTTTCATAGGTCTCGATCAGGACATCCAGCGCGGCCGGATCGACGTAGCCCTTCTCCGTCAGGATGCTCTCGAGCGCGCGCACGCGCAGCTCGGTCTCGGAGAGTTCCGAATGGTCGTGATCGTGATGATGGTGGTGGTCATGATCGCTGCTCATTCGGGCAAGATAGGCGCTTCGGTCCGCGCCTGTCGAGGCCCTGGCAAACCGCATGACGCCACGTGTTTGTGACCTCGCCGGTGGGTTGGCCTCGCGCGGCCGTTGATCGCGTCTTAGACTATCCGTATACGGCCCCTCGGGGCGCTGAACCTCGGTCAACGAGCCGGGATAACGCCACAGGAATTGAGGGGGAGAGCCCGTGATGGTTGACGCAAAGGCGCCCGAGGCGAAGGGATTTCGCTGGAAGCTGTTCGCCCCGCTCGTGGTGTGGCTTGCAATCTATCTGTGGCCGGTGCCTGCGGGTCTCAACGCCAATCAGTGGCACTATTTTGCGGTGTTTGCGGCGGTTATCACCGGTCTCATTCTTGAATCGATGCCGGTCGGCGCGGTCGGCCTGATCGGGCTGACGGTCGCCGGTATCAGCGGCTATATCGACCCCGATCCGACCAAATCGCTGCGCTGGATGCTGGCGGGCTTTGCCGAGAGCACGGTGTGGCTGATCGTCGGCGCGTTCGTGTTCTCGATCGGCTATCGCAAGAGCCAGCTCGGCCGGCGCATCGCGCTCGTTCTGGTGCGCAGCCTCGGGGGCAACACGCTCGGCCTCGGCTATGCGGTCGCCATGTCGGATTTCCTGCTGGCGCCGGCAACACCCTCGAACACGGCGCGCAGCGGCGGAATCGTCTATCCCATCATCAGCAACATCCCGCGCATCTACGGCTCCGAGCCCGGCCCGACCGCGGGCAAGATCGGCACCTATGTGATGTGGACTGCATTCGCCGCGACCGCAGTGACGAGCTCGCTGTTCTTCACCGCGCTCGCGCCCAATGCGGCGGCGCTCGCCATCGCCAAGAGGACCGCAGGCATCGACGTGAGCTGGGCGCAGTGGTTCATCGGCTTTGCGCCGCTCGGCATCCTCCTGATGCTGCTGGTTCCGCTTCTGGGCTATGCCATCTGCCGTCCCGAGGTGAAGCGCAGCCCCGAGATCTCCGAATGGGCGAGCCGCGAGCTCGCAACGATGGGGCCGATGTCGCGCCCCGAATGGATCATGCTGGCCCTGATCGTGCTCGCGATGTTCCTGTGGATCACGGGCTCGACCCCCGACATCAGCCTGCCGATCCTCGGCTCGAACTTCATCAACGCCACCACGGTCGTGTTCATCGTGATTTCACTGATGCTGATCACCGGCGTCGTCGAGTTCAACGACATCGTCAGCGAGAAAAGCGCCTGGGAGGTGTTCTTCTATTTCACCTCGCTGCTGACGCTGGCCTCCGGCCTGAACGAGATCGGCTTCATCAAATGGTTTGCGAACGAATACGCCAAACCGCTCGCCGGGCTGTCGCCGTCGACGGCGATGATCATGCTGGTCGCGCTGTTCTTCTGGATCCACTATTTCTTCTCGAGCATCACCTCGCACGCGGCGGCCGTGCTGCCGGTGGTGCTCGCGGTCGGCTCGGGCATCGCGGGCCTTCCGGTCACGACGCTTGCGATGCTCTGCATGTATTCGCTGGGCCTGATGGGCGTGATCTCGCCTTACGCCACGGGGCCGGCGCCGATGTATTTCGGCAGCGGCTATATCGGCAAGGGCCAGTTCTGGGGCTTTGGCCTGATTTTCGGGCTGATCTATTTTGCCGGATTGCTCGTGATCGTGCTGCCGTGGTTGCAGATCCGCGGAGGCTAGGACGGGGCGCGAACGAATTTTCTCCGGCGGAGAGAATTCTGGAAAGCTTTGCCTAGTACGGCCCGGATATCTGCGATTGCAACACAGGCCGGATCGGGCGATTGTGCGTGCTGCAATGCACGCGCGCAGTCCGGCAATCCCGCTCGCCTGACGCTTCCCAGCGCTGCCACCTCGCTTGGCCGCTCGAGCCCGGCGATGCCTTGCGAATGAGAGTTTTTCGAATGAATGCACACCAAGCGCTCGTGGTCGGGGAACCGATCAGGGCACACGCAGCAATTTCGCCCGGCGATACGCCCGACGCCATGGTCCGGTTTGAAGGCATCTCCAAGGTCTATCCGGCCTATCGCCACAAACCCGGCGTTCATGCGTTGCAAGACATCGACTTTGCGATTGCGCGCGGATCGATCACCGGCGTGATCGGCCGCTCCGGCGCGGGCAAGTCGAGCCTGGTGCGCCTGATCAACGGGCTGGAGAAACCGACCACCGGCCGCGTCGTGGTCGACGGTCGCGACATCTCCGCGCTCGCCGGCCGGAACCTGCGGCTCGCGCAGCGCTCGATCGGAATGATCTTCCAGCACTTCAACCTGCTGTCCTCGCGCACCGCCGCCGACAACATCGCGCTGCCGCTGGAAATCGCCGGCTGGCCGAAGACCGAGATCAGCGCGCGTGTCGCCGAGCTGCTCGCGCTCGTCGGCATCGCTGACAAGGCCGACCGTTATCCCTCGGAACTCTCCGGCGGCCAGAAGCAGCGCGTCGGCATCGCACGGGCGCTGGCGACGCGCCCCAACGTGCTGCTGTCAGACGAGGCGACCTCGGCACTCGATCCGCAGACCACGCGCGCAATCCTCGATTTGCTCGCGAACATCAATCGCGAGCTTGGCGTGACGATCGTGTTGATCACGCATGAGATGTCCGTGGTGCGGCAGCTCGCGAAGGAGGTGGTCGTGATCGATGCCGGCCACGTCGTCGAGCGCGGCCACGTCGCAGACATCTTTACCAATCCGCAGCATCCCATCACGCAATCCTTCATCGCCGAGGTTGTCGGCGATAGCCTGCCGGTGTCGCTGGCCTCGCGCCTTACGAGCGCACCGGTTGCGGGCGGGCAGGCCGTGATCCGCGTCCAGGTGCGCGGCACGGGTGCGGGCAACACGCTCGTGGCGCGGCTCGCGCGCGAGGTCGGCATCGACGTGGCGCTGCTTGCCGCGCGCATCGACGAGATCGGCGGCCAGCATGTCGGCTCGTTGACGATCGGGATTCCCGCCGGGGAGGGGGCGGCACAGCAGGTGCTGGCCTGGCTCGCGCAACACCAATTCGCTTCGGAGCGTCTCGGCCATGTCGCCTGAAATGATCAATCTCATCGTCCAGGCCACAGGCGAGAGCCTGTTCATGGTCTCGATCGCCGCGCTGCTCGGCACCGTCTTCGGCCTGCCGATCGGTGTATTCCTGGCGACCAGCCGCAAGGGCGAGCTGTTCGCCGCGCCCGCGGTCAATGCCGTGCTCGGCATGGTCGTGAACGCGACGCGCTCGACACCGTTCATCATTCTAGTGGTCGCAATCATCCCGTTCACGCGCCTCGTCGCGGGCACGTCGATCGGATCGACGGCGGCGATCGTGCCGCTGACGATTGCGTCGACGCCGTTCATCGCGCGGCTCGTCGAAGCCGCGATCCGCGAGGTCGATGCCGGGCTGATCGAGACGGCGTCCTCGTTCGGAGCATCGCCGCTGCAGATCGTGTTCAAGGTGCTGATCCCCGAGGCGCTGCCCGGCCTCGTCCTCGCGCTCACGCTCGCAATCGTCAGCCTGCTCGGCTACTCCGCGATGGTCGGTGCGGTCGGCGGAGGCGGGCTTGGCGATCTCGGCATCCGCTACGGCTACCAGCGCTTCATGCCGGAGATGATGCTCGCCGTCGTGGTCGTGCTGATCGCGCTGGTGCAGGCGGTCCAATCCGCCGGCGACTATCTGGCCCGCCGGGTCAATCGCCGACTGCGCCATCGCTGACGCCTGAGCATGATCCGGAAAAGTGTGAAGCGCTTTTCCGAAAAGGTCATGCTCAAACAATAGCCTAAGAGCGCGATGATGGTTCAATCCCATCGCGCTCTAGAGGAACAAGCTATCGTCTTGATCGTATGCTTCCATGTCGCGGCGGAGGCGAGGGCGCTCCGCCGCTACGATCAGATGGAGAGCTTGCATGCGCATCGAACCGGTCTTCCTGTTTGACCTCGACGGCACGCTGGTCGACAGCGTCTATCAGCACGTTCTCGCCTGGAAGCACGCGCTCGATGCCGAGGGCATCGAGCTCTCGGTCTGGCGCATCCATCGCAAGATCGGCATGAGCGGTGGTCTCTTCACCAACCAGCTCCTGCGCGAGATCGGGGTGGAGATCAGCGAGGAGCGCATCGACCGGCTGCGTCGCGCGCATGCGGCATCCTACCAGCAACAGGCGGGCCAGATCCGCCCGCTGCCGGGCGCGCGTGAATTGCTGCAATGGCTGTCGGAGGCGAAGATCCCGTGGGCGATCGCCACCAGCGGCCGGATGGAGACCGCGGCCGTGAATCTCGCCTCGCTCGGCGTCGATCCGCAACGCACGCCCGTGGTGACGCGCGACCAGGTCAAATATGCAAAGCCCGATCCCGATTTGTTTCTCGCGGCAGCCGCGCGGCTGAACGCGCCGATCGAGACGGCGGTCGTGGTCGGCGACAGCGTCTGGGACATGATGGCCGCCGTCCGTTGCCGCGCGCTTGGCGTGGGCCTCTTGAGCGGCGGCTACGGGCCGGACGAGCTGCGCCAATCCGGCGCCTTCCGCGTCTATGAAGATCCGGCCGACATGCTGCGCCGGATCGATGAGGTCGGCGGCCGGCGCTAAAGCCGGGAAGAGGAGAAGGGCGCCCGCCTCGAGATGAACCTTCCCGTGGAACCCGGACACAAAGACCGGTGACAGCCCTTACCCCACGGGATCGTTATGACCGGCGCAGATACTTCGGCCGCATCCTTTGATACACCTCCACCCGATGAGGCCAAGCGCGGCTCGTTGCGACGCTGGCTGGAGCCGTTTGTCGTCGGACTGGCGCTGCTCTCGGCCCTCCTGACCTTCGTGGTCCTGACCGACATGACCCGGATCGAACCGACCCCGAAGGTCGTCAGATCCTTCCTCCTGATCAACGCCGGCACCATCCTGCTGCTGGGCGGCGTCATCTTTCGCAAGGTCCGGCAGATGGTGCAGGCGCGCCAGCGGGGGCGGGCGGCGGCGCGGCTGCATTTCCGGATCGTGGGGCTGTATTCGGTGATCGCGGTGCTGCCGGCGGTGCTGGTCGCGATCGTTGCCAACGTCACCATCGAGCGCGGCCTCGACCGGCTGTTCTCCGGCCCGACCAGGGAGGTGATCCAGAACTCGCTGACGATTGCGGGCGCCTACGTCCAGGATCACGCGCAGCTGATCCGCGGCGACATATTGGGAATGGCGAACGACATCGCACACGCTCGTCCGCTCTATGACCAAGACCGGCGGTCGTTTCGCGAACAGCTGACGGCAAGCGCCGCGGCGCACAACCTGCCCACTGCGGTGCTGATGGACAAGGACGGCACCGTTATCGAAAGCGCCGATACCGGTGTTCGGCTCGCCTATTCGCCTCCCGCTCCGGAGTTCCTGAGCAATGTCGGTGAGAGCAAGCCCGAAATCGCGGTCCTGCCGGAGAACAATTACATGGCGGCCGTGATCCGGCTCCGCGCCTTCAACGACACCTTCCTCTATATTGCGCGTCAGCTCGACCCTCGCGTCGTGGCGCAAGTCAAGCGGACAGAGCTGGGCGTCGCCGAATATGCCCGGATCGAGTCGCGCCGGCTCGGTATCCAGGTCGGTTTCGCGGTGATGTTCGCAGTGATCGCGCTGACCATCCTGATGGCCTCGGTGCTGATCGGATTCAATTTCGCCAACTCGCTGGCCAGCGCCATCGAGGCGAAGGACGTAGATCCGAAAGCCCGCGAAAAAGCCGAAGAACGGCGCTAGCGCCGGCGCAAGGCGAGGGCGCCCGCCTTGGAATGAACCTTCCCGCGGAACTCCGGCACAAAGACTGAAGACAGCTCCTCACCCGGCGGGATCGTTATGAAGTGGCTTAGCCTGCTCTGCTTGCTCATGTGCGTCACTAGCGCAAATGCTGCCGGTTCCGAGCAGCGCTACCTCGAGCAGCGCTACCTCGACCTGCGCGATCGCTACATCGAAAAATTCTCCAAAGCGCCGGAGAACGACGAGACCTCCAAGCAGCACGAGGCGGCGCTCAAGGAGCTCGCGGGGGTGTTGCGCGGCCGACTCGGGCCTGTCGCGATCAAAGGGCTTCCGGCTGACCCACAGTCCAATGTCGACACCCTCTTCAAGGGCGACTCGGGCTTTGGCCATCTTGACGGACTCGCCTTCTACTCCAAAGCCGACAAGACGGAGGCCGTGGTGACGACCATGGCTCTGCTCAAGCACTGGCTCGGCGAGCACCGCGAGGACGGCATGCCGCAGGAGATGGGCGCCGCGTTCAAGTCAGACCGCTTCTATTACTCTGCGATCCAGGACGCCGCCTTCGCCAAATATGCGGAGCTGCCGATCGCCAGGCCTGCAGCGGCGAGCGTCGCGGTCGCCGTGCTGGGCTTGCGCGGCAACGGCGACATCAAGGGGCCGCCGAGCGAAATCGACGTGGTCGTGATCCAGGGCGAGAATGTCTATTTCGTCGCCGTCCGCGACGCCGTGAAGACAGCCGAGATCCCGGCCTGCGAGCAGGTCTGGAAACAGATGATGGCAAAGCCCATCAACAAGAAGGACCCGCGGGGCGATATGACCCGTGAGGATCAGGCGATGGCCGCGTTCACGGCATGCTTTGCCAAAGCGGCGCCGAACCAGAGCTGGTTCGCCAGCGCCGTCAAGAAGGCGCAGAGCCAGATCGAGCTATTGCCGCTGCGCTAGTCTTGGTGCGCGTCTCGCCGAAAAAAACCGGGCGATGCTCCTGAAAGCATGACCGAACCGATCGAAGCTCTATTTGCCTTTGCGCGGTGTGATCATCTCCAGTTCGATCGCATTGCCCATCGCGGCATATCCGGCGCGGTTGGGGTGGAGCTTGTCACCCGGTCCACCCGTCGATGAATTAGGCTGCATCGCCGCCTTGATCTCACCGGTCGCGGCATCGAACGTCGCCGAGTCGAAATCGACGACTCCATCGAAAATCTTGCTCGTGCGCAGGAACTCGTTGAGTGCCTTGCGCTTGGCGTCGACCTCAACGCGGCCATGCGTCGCGATGATGCTGTGCAGCGCCGATGTCAGGGTCGCGGCAACGATCGTCACGCCGGGGATGCGCTCGCGCAGCCGCGCGACGCCGTTGGAATAGCCGTTCTCCACCGTTTCCACGGCCGCGTCGGCGGCCCCGAAGTCGTTGATGCCTTCCATCCAGATCACCGCGGCGACGCCCGGCAGGCTGATGACGTCACGGTCGAGCCGCGAGATCGCCGAGGGGCCACCCGCAAACGGCTTGTCCGGGGAATAATCCGACGGGCCTGCGACCTGGTTGCCGCCGATGCCCTGATTGACGATGACGTAGTCGTCACCGAAACGCGCATGCAACCGGCGCGACAGGACATCCGGCCAGCGGTCATCGCCGTTGATCGTGGTCCCGGTACCGTCCGTGATCGAATCGCCGAAGGCGACGATTAGTTGGGTGCGATCGGCGACGCTCATGTCGACCTCATCCAGGAAGTACCAAGAGGTGGTCGAGAACGGGAAGCCGGTCTCGGCGATCTCGCTGCTCCTGGAACCATCGCCGGGCGCGGTCAGATAGGATGTGGTCAGCGCCTTCGCGTGCCACGTCATCGGACCGCTCTCTCCGGTCACGTGGAAGCTGACGGCAAGCTTCCGGCCCCTGAGCAGCGCCGCGGTGGAGGGGCCGACAAACCCCAGCGTGACGGGATCGGAGACGACGCTTTCGCCCGCAGGGATCGTGATGCTGGACTTGCCACCGAACTGAGCCGCGACATTGGTGCCCTCGACAATCGCGGCGCCGCTGTGTTGCAAGCCGACGAATACGTTGTCGAACGTCACCGGCCGGGTTCCAAACACGTTCGATAGCCGAATGCGGGTTTGGCCTCCCCACACATCAGGCCGAACGACGAGGCGAAAGCTCTGATCCCGAGCGCCCAGCTCCGGAGAGGGGAAGGCAAATCGGAGTTCGGGCTGCGCCGTCGCATTTCCTGCCGGATAGGGCCCTTGGGCCGAGCCTGTCCAACTCGCGATCCAGCGGTCCGCACGCGCCGGCACCGACAACGCAAGCAGGGCAACAACGGCCACCACGGCGCGCACAAAACCTTGCATCAGCGTCTCCTCCCGGTGCCATTTTTGGTTGCGGGCAGTCTGCTCCCAAGGTTGCCGCCAGGCAAGATGCGCTGCGCTCACGCCTCATGGCCCGCGGAGATCTGCGGCTGAAAGATCTTCAGCGAGGACATGGGCCCGCTAGTCGTGAATCCCCTCGGCGGCCGCCAAGGGATCGTAGGACGGGCTCCTGATCAACTCGTGCAACTGGCGCCGCCGCACGCCCATGTTTCCGCCGTCGTAGAGCGGGAAGCAGAGGGCATCCTGCATCAGGCTCGCGAGCGGATGCATATCCGTGTAGCTGTCGACGCCGACCAGCCTCATGGCATCGTAGACGACCTGCACGGCGAGCTCTGAGCAATACACCTTGGCCATGTGGGGAAGCTCGTGATCGCTTCCTCCGGACAGATCGAATTGCTCGCAGGCTTTCCAGCTCAGGTAACGGGCTGCCTCGATGCGCATCTTGATGTCGGCCAGCATGTACCCGACGTTCTGGTGCTCGATCACAGGAACCGGTCCAGATCGCCTGTCCGTGCGCGCGAAATTCAGCGCGCAATCAAACGCAGCGCGCATGACGCCGACCGTCGCGGCCCCGATCAGCGCAGCCGTCCATGCGAAGGCGGTGCCGATGATCTTCCCGCCCTGGCCGGGGGACCCGATGATGTTGCGCGCGGGGACGCGAACATTCTCGAAGCGCATGCGGGGTGAAATCGTGGCGCGATGGCCCAGAGTATCCAATATCCCGGTCACCTTGATCCCGGGCGTGTTGCCGGGGACCATGATGACCGCCAGCGACTCGGCTGGTCCCTTGCCAGGATCGGTGCGGCAGACGACGGAGTAGAGGTGGGCGCCTTTGCCGTCCCACCCGGTGCCGTTGGTCGTGTAGTGCTTCTCGCCATTGATGACCCAGTCATCGCCCTCGCGAATGGCGAAGGTGCGGACCCCGAACCTTGGATCGGGCGTGTCGAAATTGGCGCCTCCCGTGACCTCCGTGAATGCCAGCGCAGCGAGTCTCATGCCGTCTTCGATGAACGGCTTGAGGAATTCCGACTTTTGCAGCTCGGTTCCGAACCGCAGGACCGGCTGCAATCCCAGCCCCGTCGCCAGCACGGCCGATGGGACGTTGATATCGACGCGCGCAAGCTCTTCGGCACCGAGAGCGAAGTTGAGCGTCGACATTGCTGCGCCGCCATACTCTGCTGGAATAAGCGCCTTGACGAAACCAGCTTCGACCATTTTCGCGTAGAAAGGACGCGTCGCGTAGAAGCGCTCGTCCGGCTTGGCGTACTCGTCGATTTCCGGCTTGACCGCCGTCAGCACGGATTCCGCGAAAGCCCGCGCACCCGACCTGATCGCGAGTTGATCGGTGCTCAGCTTGAAGGTTACAGTCATTTGGCAGCTCCGGTTCGCGTGTGAACTGGCTGCCAGTTTCGGCCGTGGCGCAGCATCGCTTCTTGGCAATGAGAGAATGAAAACTTGGCCGTGAGCGAACGGCGATGGCCTCGATCTTGCTTGATGGACACAAGCCAAAGCCGCCATGCCAGGCGGAGAGGTGGGTCTGATGCAAATTTGGAACACCGAAGAGCTGCCCGACCGCGAACAGTTTGCCTATTGGCGCGAAGTGCTGTGCGAGGCCTTCGTGACGCTCAGGCCCGAGCTTGCCGAGCGACGAGACCTGCGGCGGTTTCCCAGCCGCGTAACGGCTCAGCCGCTTTCGACCATCAACGTGACGACCGTCCAGTCAAAGGCTCACCACGTCATCCGCGGGGATGCGGAGATCAGAAAGTCGCCCCGGGAGGTGTATTTCGTGAACCTTCAACTGGCGGGGCGCTGTCGCTACGAGACGGAAGGCAGAGAGACCATCGTTGGACCGAACCAGTTCGCCATTGTCGATTCGACGCGGCCGTATTTTCTCGATTTCATGGACGATTGGGACGTATTTTCGTTTCGCATCCCGCGGCACATGCTGCGACCATTGCTGCAGGCGCCCGACCGGTCGACGGGAATCTGCGTCTCGAACACCGGCGCTCTGGGCGAGATCACGATAAGCTTTCTCAAATCGCTCGCCGGCCGCGTCAGTGATCTGCCTGCGGACGCAGCGGAGTCCCTTGCCCTCGATCTGGTGAATCTGGTGGCGCTTTCAGTCGGCGGGACGGAGGAGGCGCGAATGGGTCAGCGCCAGTCCCTGCACCGCGGGCTTCACGCCGCCATCCTGAAGTTCATCGACGCCAACCTCGCCGATCCCTCGCTCTCTGCCGCCTCCGTCGCGACGCATTTCCGGATTTCCACCCGCTATCTGCACAAGGTGTTCGAGGAGTGGGAGCACTCGTTCGCGCAAACCGTGCTGGAGCACAGGCTGCTCCGCTGCGCGGCCGAACTTGAGGGACCAATGGATATGCGGGTCTCCGACATCGCCTTCCGCTGGGGCTTTGGCGACCTCTCGAATTTCAATCGCAATTTTCGCCAGCGCTTTGGACTGTCCCCACGGGATTATCGGCATCGGCGGCGGACCTGACGGATATCGGAGCCACGCCGCTAAAGCGCGCTACCGCCGAGATTCCAACCGCGGCCGGCTTCGCCAAAGATCTCGTAGCCCGTCGGCGTCACCACGACGGTGTCCTCGAGCTTGATGAAGCCGCGCTTGGGATGCTTCATGGTGGTCTCGATCGACACCACCATGCCTGACTCCAGCGGCAGCCGTGCGTCGGGATCATCGTAGGGAACCGGACCCTCGGCGGTCAGGCGAGGGGCCTCGTGGCTGACGAGGCCCATGCCATGGGCCAGGAAATCGGTGCAGTCGCGCTGGCTGATTTTCGCGAGCTCTTGCTCGGCCGCAGCATAGATCGCACCGCCAAGCGCGCCCGGCCGCACGGCGGCAAAGGCGGCGCGCTGGACGGCCTCGATCTCGGCCAGCAGGTCCTTCAATTCACCATCCGGCTCGCCCAGCACGGCCATGCGGGCGAGGTCGCCGATATAGCCGTGATAATTGCCGCCGGAGTCGAGCGAGAGCACATCGCCTTGCTCCCAGCGCTGCGGCGACGGCGCCCGGTTGTGGCTGTTGCCGCAGGCAAGCAGGCAATATTCGAAGGTCAGCCCGCGCTGGGCCTCCGCGATGCGCAAGGCGTCGGACAGCTGCTGCTTGGTCGTACCCGGGCCATGCTTCGAAATCACCTCCAGCATGGACGCGATCACGAGCTCTGAGGCGGTCTTGAGCTTGGCAAGCTCGGTGTCCGACTTGACTGCACGCAGGCGCTCCAGCAGCAGGAGCGCGTCCCAGAGCTCGCCATCGGCTAGGGTGTCGGCCAGCGCATGCCCGGCGTCCATCGGCAGAAACGCCATCTCGACCCCAACCCGCTTCATCGGCACGCCAGCGTCCTTCAAGGCGTCGACGGCGCGCGTGACGGCATCGACCGAGCCGTTGGACTCGGTCTTGACCTGCGGCACCCATGGTGCCGCCACCGCGCGCTGATGGGTCTCCAGGCGGTGCCCGACATAGATGGCCTTCCCGGGCTCGCCTTTGGGATAGGCCAGGACCGGCAGGTACCGGCTGACGCCCAGCGCATCCATGTAGTCGAAGAAGATCGCGCGCTCGGCGCCCAAGAGGTACTGCACATTGTGCTTGGAGGTCGCGATCAGCACATCGAGGCCGGCGGCCTCCATGAGACGGTCGAGCTTGGCGGCATCGAATGGAATGGCCCGAGACTCAGGCCCGCGCGCGACATGCTTCGGCATGATGAGACTCCCAGGAACAGCGGTCTTTGCCGCCTGTGTAGAGATTGGCCTTGGGCTTCGCTTGGAGAGTTAATTGTGAGCCGGGAGCGGGGTTCTGGGTAGCTGCGGAAATATCCGGCCTGATCTGCAAGCCCATATCCGTAATTCGCATAAGGTATATTATGGAATATTTTTATATCGAATTAGATCAGATATTTACACGGAATTCCTGACAGCACGCATTCGGTTGAGCTCCCAAATCGTCACAGCCGTTGAGCCTGGTGGCCGCTAACGGGCGCTACTTTGCATGGGGTTGTTTTGCCAGGTTTTGTGGTGAGCCCGCACCTCCGAAAGCCGATATTGCCGCGGCCCGGCTCCGCTGCAATAAGCGACACCTCGCGAGATCGCAGATGACCTCATGGCCTTCCGTCCGTATAGGTTTGCATCTCAGAACAACAACAAACCTTTTGGGAGCAAACCCCCGATGAGCTTTTCCCGACGCACGCTTCTCAAGGCCTCCGCCGCGACCGCCGTTGTTAGCGGTATCGGCGCACCCCATGTGGCGCGCGCCCAGACGGCCGAGTTTTCGTACAAATACGCCAATAACCTGCCGGACACCCATCCGCTGAACATCCGAGCCAAGGAGATGGCTGCGGCGATCAAGAGCGAGACCGGCGGCAAGTTCGACCTCCAGATCTTCCCGAACAACCAGCTCGGCTCCGACACCGACATGCTGAGCCAGATCCGCTCTGGTGGCGTCGAGTTCTTCACGCTGTCCGGCCTGATCCTTGCGACGCTGGTGCCAGCGGCCTCGATCAACGGCATCGGCTTCGCGTTTCCGGACTACGACACGGTCTGGAAGGCCATGGACGGCGATCTCGGTGCCCATGTCCGCGGCGAGATCAAGAAGGCCGGCCTCGAGGTCATGGACAAGATCTGGGATAACGGCTTCCGGCAGACCACGTCCTCGACCAGGCCGATCAACGGCCCGGACGATCTGAAGGGTTTCAAGATCCGCGTGCCCGTTTCGCCGCTCTGGACCTCGATGTTCAAGGCGTTCGACGCGGCGCCCGCCTCGATCAATTTCAGCGAGGTCTATTCGGCGCTCCAGACCAAGGTCGTCGAGGGCCAGGAGAACCCGCTGGCGATCATCTCGACCGCAAAACTCTACGAGGTGCAGAAGTACTGCTCGCTGACCAACCACATGTGGGACGGCTTCTGGTTCCTGGCGAACCGCCGCGCCTGGGAAAAGCTCCCTCATGACGTGCGCGACATCGTTGCCAAGAACATCAATGCCGCCGCCATCAAGGAACGCGCCGACACCGCCAAGCTCAATGCCAACCTTCAGCAGGAGCTGGCCGGCAAGGGCCTGACCTTCAACCAGCCGGCAACCGCGCCGTTCCGCGACAAGCTGCGCAGCGCCGGCTTCTATGCCGAATGGAAGGGCAAGTACGGCGATCAGGCCTGGGACCTCCTGGAAAAGGCCGTCGGCAAGCTGTCGTAACGCCTCAAGATCAAGGCCGTCATGGCTCATATCGAGGTTCAGGTGACCGAGGTGGTGGGCGAGGTGACCGTGCAGTCCCCTCGCCGACCTTCGTTTCTGGCCTCGCTGGAGCGCCTGCTCGGCTTCATCGTCGAGATCCCGGCGGCGATCCTGGTCGTCGCCGAGATCGTCATCCTGTTCGCCGGCGTCGTCGCGCGTTACGGATTTCACCGGCCGCTGATCTGGTCGGACGAGCTCGCCTCCATCCTGTTCCTGTGGCTGGCGATGCTGGGCGCCGCGGTGGCGTTCCGCCGCTCCGAGCACATGCGCATGACGGCGATCGTCGCGAGCGCGCGCCCGGCGATGCGGGCCTATCTCGATCTCGTAGCGGTCTGCGCCGCGCTGGCGTTCCTCGTGATGATCGTCTGGCCGTCCTACGATTACGCCTATGAGGAAAGCTTCATCACCACGCCGGCGCTGCAGATCTCGAACATGTGGCGCGCCGCGGCGCTGCCGGTCGGCATCTGCCTGATGGCGGCGTTCGCAGTGCTGCGCCTGCTGCGCGCCGCCGACTATCGGACCGTGCTGACGGCCGCGCTGACCGTTGCCGTCGTCGTCGGTTCGTTCTGGCTCGCCGAGCCGTATTTGCGGCCGCTCGGCAATCTCAACCTGGTGATCTTCTTCGTCGGCGTCGCCGGCTTCTGCGTCTTTGCTGGCGTTCCCATTGCGTTCGGCTTTGGCCTTGCGATCTTTGGCTATCTCGCGTTGACCACGCGCACGCCCGTGATGGTGCTGGTCGGGCGGATGGACGAGGGCATGAGCCATCTGATCCTGCTCTCGGTGCCGCTGTTCGTGTTCCTTGGGTTGTTGATCGAAATGACCGGCATGGCCCGGGCCATGGTGGCCTTCCTGGCGAGCCTGCTCGGCCATGTCCGCGGTGGGCTGCATTACGTGCTGGTCGGCGCCATGTATCTGGTCTCCGGCATCTCCGGCGCCAAGGCAGCCGACATGGCCGCGGTCGCGCCGGTCCTGTTCCCCGAGATGAAGCAGCGCGGCGCCAGGCCCGGCGATCTCGTCGCCCTCCTCGCGGCCACCGGCGCGCAGACCGAAACCATTCCGCCGAGCCTCGTGCTCATTACCATTGGCTCAGTCACGGGCGTCTCGATCGCGGCCCTGTTCACCGGCGGCCTGCTGCCCGGCGTGGTGCTGGCGCTGACGCTCTGCATGCTGGTCTGGTGGCGCTACCGCCACGAGGACATGGGCCATGTCCGCCGCGCCACGGCTGGCGAGATCGGCAAGACCTTCGTCATTGCCCTGCCCGCGCTGGCCCTGCCCTTCGTGATCCGCTACGCGGTGGTCGAAGGCATTGCGACCGCCACCGAGGTCTCCACGATCGGCATCGTTTACGGCGTCCTGGTCGGCCTTTTGATCTACCGCCGCTTCGACTGGCGGCGGCTGTTTCCGATGCTGGTCGAGACTGCGGCGCTGTCCGGGGCGATCCTGCTGATCATCGGCACCGCCACCGGCATGGCGTGGGGCCTGACGCAATCCGGCTTCTCGCGCTCGCTCGCATCAGCCATGACCGGGCTGCCCGGCGGCTCGGCTTCCTTCATCGCGGTTTCGATCCTGGCCTTCACCATCCTCGGCAGCGTGCTGGAGGGCATTCCGGCCATCGTGCTGTTCGGGCCGCTTCTGTTTCCGATCGCGCGCGCCGTCGGTGTGCATGAGGTGCACTATGCCATGGTCATCATCCTCGCCATGGGCATCGGACTGTTCGCCCCGCCCTTCGGCGTCGGCTATTATGCCGCCTGCGCGATTGGACGCGTTGACCCCGCCGAAGGCATCAGGCCAATCTGGGGCTACCTGCTGGCGTTGCTGGTGGGATTGATTATCGTTGCGATCTTCCCGTGGATTTCGATCGGATTCCTTTGAAGAGTTGAGGGAGTGTGCCGATGAATAAGAGGCAGAACCACTACAATATCGGCCTGGACAAGACGCCCGCCAACTACGTGCCATTGAGCCCGTTGAGCTTCCTCGCGCGCAGCGCCGCCGTCTATCCCGACCATGTCAGCACCGTCTATGAAAGCCGCAGCTTCACCTGGGCCGAGACCTATGAGCGGTGCCGGCGCTTTGCATCGTACCTGGCAGGCAAGGGCATCGGCGTCAGCGACACCGTGGCAGCCATGCTGCCGAACGTACCTGCGATGAACGAGGTGCATTTCGCGGTCCCGATGACCGGCGCGGTGCTCAATGCTTTGAACATCCGCCTCGACGCGCCCTCGATCGCGTTCCAGCTTGATCACGGCGGGGCCAAGACCATCCTGGTCGATCCCGAGTTTGCCGGTGTCATCACCGATGCGCTGGCGCAGATGAAGGGTCCAAAGCCGTTTGTGATCGACGTCGACGACACTTCATTCAAGGGCGGACAGCGTATCGGCGAGATCGAGTATGAAGCAGCGGTCGCGCAGGGCGCCCCCGGCTTCAACGCGATCCCGCCGCAGGACGAATGGGACGCGATCGCGCTGAGCTACACCTCGGGCACCACGGGCAATCCCAAGGGCGTCGTCACCCATCATCGCGGCGCGTATCTCAACGCCGTCAGCAACATCCTCGCCGGCAATCTCGGCCAGCATCCGGTCTATCTCTGGACGCTGCCGATGTTCCATTGCAACGGCTGGTGCTTCCCCTGGACCATTGCCGCATCGGCCGGCATCAACGTCTGCCTGCGCAAGGTCGAGCCGACCAAGATCTTCGAGCTGATCAAGACGCACGGCGTCACGCACATGTGCGGCGCGCCGATCGTCTACAACACGCTGATCAACGCGCCCGATGCGCCCAAGGGAAATGCCGCGCGGCGCATCGTTGGCCTGATTGCGGGCGCGGCGCCGCCCGTCGCCGTGCTCGAAGGCGCCGAGAGCATCGGCATCAGGCTCACCCACGTCTACGGGCTCACCGAGGTCTATGGCCCCGCCTCCGTCTGCGCCGAGCAGCCGGGCTGGGATGAACTGTCCGCGCCTGAGCGCGCGCGTATGAAGCGCCGGCAGGGCGTGCCCTACCCGCTGGAGGAAGGCGTCACCGTCATCAATCCGCAGACCATGCAGGAGGTGCCGCGCGACGGCGAGACCATCGGCGAGGTCATGTTCCGCGGCAACATCGTGATGAAGGGCTATCTGAAGAACGAGAATGCCACCAAAGAGGCCTTCGAAGGCGGCTGGTTTCACACCGGCGATCTCGGGGTGCTCGACGAGCACGGCTACGTCATCATCAAGGACCGCTCCAAGGACATCATCATCTCCGGCGGCGAGAACATCTCCTCCGTCGAGGTCGAGGACATCCTTTACAAGCACCCGGCCGTGCTGTTCGCAGCCGTGGTGGCAAAACCCGACCCGAAATGGGGCGAGGTGCCCTGCGCCTTCGTCGAACTGAAGGACGGCGCGAGCGCCAGCGAAGCCGACATCATCGCGTTCTGCCGCTCGCATATGTCGGGCTTCAAGACCCCGAAGGCCGTGGTGTTCGGGCCGATCCCGAAGACGTCCACGGGCAAGATCCAGAAATTCCTGCTGCGCAACCAGGTGGACTCGGCGAAGGCGATATCAGCCTGATTCGCCTGTTGCGTGCGATCGGGGCTCGGGTTCCCGTGAAAGTCCGGAAACGGCCGGAAAAGATTTGAAAAAAATCCCGGCCTGCCTACGGTTTCACAACTGTCTCTTATACACAT
>NZ_JBBIAM010000319.1:0-1153 GCF_054185185.1 Bradyrhizobium sp. UFLA05-153 | reverse complement strand
GGGCTTCGGCGCGGCAGCCTTCAGTCGCTTCGCGAGCGTAGGCTGGTGGGCCCGGCGGGATTCGAACCTGCAACCAGACCTTTATGAGCGCCTCGTTGCCCAGTCCGCAGACCCTGGTGCTGGTTGAGCTTTGTTGCACCGCGCAGGGTGAAATGGGGAGATATGGCGGTAGCGGGCTAGCGCCTCGAACTCCCGACGTATCGGGAGCATCTACGAACCTGACACGCTGTCACCGGCCTGACTTTCAGGACTGATCCGCGCCAAGATATTGAGGGCTGCCTCGCTGCAACTGCTCACAGCCGCTTGTGGCCCCATCAGCGAAGTGGCCGCACGCCTCGTCGAGGTCCGGACGCGTGGGACCAGATTTGCTCACACTGAGTTCTTCGTTTTGACAAACGCGAACTTTGGCGAACGGTGGAGAAACTACTTCTCAGATCACGCCGCACTGGAGCTAGACCGAGCGCTTGGAGGGTAGGGAAACAGAATCCGACGCGAGCGGGTCCGGTTGGTCGGCATTACTTCCGCAATTGTGCAGATATTGGTCCGTCTGTAACCTCGCGATGGCCGCTGTTGGGGGCGAGCGGACATCAGTCGGCCAGCCGCTCAATGAGTACAGCGCCCTAGTTCGGTCCAATGGGCTGAGCGTCTGCTCGACATGACGGGCTTGACCAGCCGCATGGTTGTCGTTCGACCCGTCAGTCGATCGCGCCACCGATCGAACCTTTGCCCCCATCCGACAAGCGGCGTGATCGGCGCCTCATCGCGGCACCGCTTGTCGGCGTGGCCTGACGTACAGAGAGCTTGAGCCCACGAAAGTCACCTGGCTGAACCACTTGCCGTTTGAACGACTCGCCGCCCCAGCTCGGCCATGTCAGCAGCATCATGAACAGTGCTCGATTAGCCTTGTACCTGGCTGCAAGCCGCTTGCTTTCAGCCCCCTCCATGACTGCGTCACCTTCAGCAGTGCATAGGCACCACCTCCATGTTCGGCCGCACTTTCTCAAGTGGGTCTCGAAAACAGGGAATTGATCTGGCATTGCAATCCTTTCGATTGGTAAGGCCCAACTTCCGTTGGTCTTTCGTTACCGCTGCAGGTTCAATCGCAGGACGGCGGATACTCTCGCTTTCGATCACGCAAAGGATTTGTAACGCA
>NZ_JBBIAM010000318.1:0-1190 GCF_054185185.1 Bradyrhizobium sp. UFLA05-153 | reverse complement strand
ATCGACCAGATCGGCGGCACCATCGACATCAAGAGCGTTGCCGGCGAGGGCTCCTCCGTCACCATCAAGATCCCGCTGACGCTGGCCATCGTCTCCGCGCTGATCGTGGAAGCCGGCGGCGACCGCTTTGCCATTCCCCAGCTCTCGGTTGTGGAACTGGTGCGGGCCCGCGCCAACTCCGAGCACCGCATCGAGCGCATCAAGGACACCGCGGTGCTGCGCCTGCGCAACAAGCTGCTGCCGCTGATCCACCTCAAGAAGCTGCTCAAGATCGACGACGGCGCCGCCAGCGATCCCGAGAACGGCTTCATCGTGGTCACGCAAGTCGGCAGCCAGACCTTTGGCATCGTGGTCGACGGCGTGTTCCACACCGAAGAAATCGTGGTGAAGCCGATGTCCACCAAGCTGCGCCACATCGACATGTTCTCGGGCAATACGATCCTGGGCGATGGCGCCGTCATCATGATCATCGACCCCAACGGCATCGCCAAAGCCTTGGGCGCCTCCGGCTCCTCGGCCCATGACATGACCGACGAGAATGCCGGCCATCACATCGGAAGTGGCGAGCAGACCACCTCGCTGCTGGTGTTCCGCGCCGGCTCCAGCCAGCCCAAGGCGGTCCCGCTCGGCCTCGTCACGCGCCTCGAAGAGCTGCCCGCCGACAAGATCGAGTTCTCGAACGGCCGCTACATGGTGCAGTACCGCGAGCAGCTGATGCCGCTGGTCGCCATGGAGGGCGTCACCGTCGCGAGCCAGGGCGCCCAGCCGATCCTGGTGTTCGCCGATGACGGCCGCTCCATGGGCCTCGTCGTCGACGAGATCATCGACATCGTCGAGGAGCGCCTCAACATCGAGGTCGGCGGCTCCAGCGCCGGCATTCTGGGTTCGGCCGTGATCAAGGGCCAGGCCACCGAGGTGATCGACGTCGGCCACTTCCTGCCGATGGCCTTTGCCGACTGGTTCACCCGCAAGGAGATGAAGCCGTCGATGCATTCGCAGTCGGTGCTGCTGGTCGACGACTCGGCGTTCTTCCGCAACATGCTGGCCCCGGTGCTCAAGGCCGCCGGCTACCGCGTCCGCACCGCGCCGACCGCGCAGGAGGGCCTCGCCGCGCTGCGCGCGCAGACCTTCGACGTCGTGCTGACCGACATCGAGATGCCCGACATGAACGGCTTCGAGTTCGCGGAAGT
>NZ_JBBIAM010000317.1:0-1228 GCF_054185185.1 Bradyrhizobium sp. UFLA05-153 | reverse complement strand
GAGGAGAGCACGTGGTGACCGATCCGAGCGCAAGCCCAGCGGCAAACGGCGCGAATGAGACAGATAGAACTCAAGGGGTTGTAACGAAGGACCGGACGGCGGCCGCCCGTCAAACATCACGCGCCGCCAGCCCCTGCACTAGATCGAAATTCGACCGTGCCGGCGGTTGGAAGAACTTCAGGCGCGGCGGCGCGCATTGGTCGTGCAAGCGCAGGCCGAACAGCACCGTCCCACGGTTGGCACCGAGCAAAGCACGTATCAGAGCATTGGGCACATAGCGGCGCCCGAACAGCTTCAAAAGCCGGTAATACCGATCGTTCGAAATTAAGGCATTGCCGGCGAAGGACTCGAAATCGGTGATACTCTGAGTCAACCTGACGTGGCGCGAGACGATGTCCTCCTCTCCAATCAGGCCCATCTGCATCGCGCGCCGTGTCACACCGAGGTTGCGGTAATAAGAGAGGGGATGGAAGTGGAAGGAAAAAGGCTTCGGCAGGCTGAAATACAGGTGGAAGCCGTTGCGCTTGTCCTCCTCCGTCTCGAAGGGCGAGCAGATGATATCCCAGGTCACCCGAATACCGTGGCGATGGACGAGGGCCGCTGCCGCCCGCACTGCCTCATCGCTTTCAGGACGCATGAAGATCGAACGGCGGATGCGTTCTGAACCGCTCTGGATGCCCATCGAAATACCTTCGATGCCTGCCTCCTTCAGCGCCGCGATCAGCGGCGGCTTGGTTGTGTTGACATAGCCGTAGCACCAGAACGGAAGGCCTATGCGCGCTTTGTACTCCTTCGCGAAAGCTTCAATCCACTTGCGGTCGAAGACGAAGACGTCGTCGAAGAAATAGACATAGCGCAGAGAGGGCTGGCGAGCCTTGGCGGTCTCTAGTTCCTCGATCACATGCTCGACGCTGCGGCGGCGCAGGTCCTGCCCGGGTGTGTCTTTGTAAAGGTCTTTCATGAAAGAGATGCAGCAAAAGCTACAACTGTAAGGACAGCCGCGCGAGGTCATAAGATAGTAGACCGGCTCATCGTCGTATTCATTATCGATCTGATAGATGTCGTTGCCGTACAGGTAGTACTTGTCGCGATTGCTGAAATCGGGCGTAGGGATGCCATCGAGATTCTGTTCGACGGGCCGGACCGGCGCCTGCAGCAAGCGGCCCGAGGCGTCATGCCCCGCGATGTTCGGGATGGCAAGCAACGCATCGCACGTCGCGCCCGCATC
>NZ_JBBIAM010000316.1:0-1235 GCF_054185185.1 Bradyrhizobium sp. UFLA05-153 | reverse complement strand
GTCTGGAGAGTCCGCGCCAGATGACAACATTTCCGGGTGGCGGATCGGCGGCCCTGGCCAGGTAGCCACCCAATCGTGCAAGTTTGGTCAAGTAGAATGCGAGGGTTCCAGGGCGACATCGTCGATTGCCGACGTCGCTGATGAGTTCATCGAGCAATGCGATCTCGGTGTCCGTCAAGGCCATCTTCGGTGACGCGTCCGGGGCCGTGCGATTGAGCATGGTGAGCCAGAGGACGCGCCAGCTGAGAATGCAGAAGACCGCCATCAGATTAGCGAGGCGCTCCGCGGTCCGCAGTTTTGAGTCTTCCGCCCTGCAGCCCGATTTCAGGATCTTGTGGAACATCTCGATTTTCCACCGCATGGCGTACCAGTTAATCTTCTCGATTGCCTCGGAGCGTCCGCGGACGGGTAGGTCCGTGATTAGCTTCCACTCAATGGGTTTCCGGCCCTTTGGCGCACCGCGCTCGCTGGCGTGGATTACCGTCAGGTCGAGGGCGGGATAACGGTTTTGCTTTCCGATCGGAGGCAAGACCGCGATCCGCTTGAACTTGATCTCCAGCGCGGCTTTCGTCATCTCGCCCTTGTCGTCCCGCACGTCGATGTAATGCAGACCCTTGACGCTGGTCTCTTCCATCTCGGTCGCAATCGTATGGCCGCCATCGCCTGCCAGCCGATCGACGCAGGCGCGGACAAGGAAGTGAGCGCCAAGCTCTTGCGTCAGGCAATACAATTCGTAGATGTCGCTTTCGCGATCGCCGATATGAATGCAACGCTCCGGCTGTCCGAGCCGTTCGATCGATTGCCTGAGATTGTCGAGCCAACGAACGCTCTCCTTCTTCTCGATGGGAACGCGGGTCGGGTTGATCTTCTTCTTGAGTTGGGCCGTGCCTTTGAATTTTTTCCGTGTCCAGAATTTCACCGCCGCCAATCCCAGGGGGAGGCCCTCGACGGTCACCGCGAGGCTGGAATGCATCAGCATTCCGCAGACCGTGTGATGGCGCCAACGGCCACCTTTGTCCCGGCCGCTATTGATGCTCTTGGTTATGCCGATCGCGCTCGTGTTCGCGCGTTGGTAGGAGAATTCCGTGGTGTCCTGGATAAGGAGAATCGGGCCTGTACAATCATCGTAACGCGTGCGCGTGGCGGCGAAGTGGCCGCTAAGAATGTCGGCTTCCTCCACGCGCTCGTTGGCGAAGAAGCGGTAGGCTGCCTTCGTGTTCGCCCAGTCTTGGCAC
>NZ_JBBIAM010000315.1:0-1307 GCF_054185185.1 Bradyrhizobium sp. UFLA05-153 | reverse complement strand
GATTTATGATGGGGTGGACGCCCCGCCCGACGGCATCGATGTGCCAAAGTGGACGTGTTGAGCACCACTTAAGGGAGGCGTCCGTGTCAGAGGTTATCATAATCGGTCTGGATATCGCCAAGCATGTTTTTCACGCGCACGGAGCAGATGGGCGAGGTCGAGCAATGTTCAGCAAGCGGATCAGCCGAGGAAAGCTGCTGGATTTCTTCGCGACCCAGCCGAGTTGCACGGTAGCGTTGGAGGCATGTGGTGGAGCACATCACTGGGCTCGTCAGCTCGCCCAGCTTGGCCATCAAGTTCGGCTGATCCCGCCCGCCTATGTAAAGCCGTTCGTGAAGCGGCAAAAGAATGACGCGATCGATGCCGAGGCGATCTGCGAAGCGGCCCAGCGGCCGAGCATGCGGTTCGTGGCCGTTAAGAGCGAAGAGCAGCAGGCGGCCGGCCTGGTGTTTAGAACCCGTGATCTGTTAGTGCGGCAGCGAACCCAGCTGATCAACGCGATTCGCGGACACCTCACTGAATATGGTTGGGTCGCGCCCAAGGGGCCGTCGCATGTGGCGATGCTCGCCGACCTGATCGAGGAAGAAGAGATGGTCAACTCGCTTCCCGGAGCGGCCCGCGCCATGTTCCGAGTGATGTTAGACCTACTCACCGGCCTCAGTAGCAAGATCGCGGATCTCGACAAAGAAATCGCACGGCGTGCACGAGAGGATGAAGTATCGCGCAGGCTGATGACCGTTCCCGGTATCGGCCCAATCTCCGCCACCGCGATCGCCGCCTTAGCACCGCCAGCCGAGACCTTTGCCAAGGGCCGCGACTTTGCCGCCTGGCTGGGCCTCACGCCTCTTCAAAGATCGACAGGCGGCAAGCAGAAGCTCGGCGCAACATCCAAAATGGGCGAACGCACGCTCAGACGCCTGCTCATCATCGGCAGTAGCGCCGTCGTAAAGCAAGCAAGCAAACGCGGTGCGCCGAGGGGTTCTTGGCTCGAACAGATGCTGGCTCGCAAACCGCGCATGCTGGTAACGGTCGCGCTCGCCAACAAGATGGCGCGGATCGTCTGGGCGCTACTTGTCAAGCAGGAGAATTACAGGGCTCCGGTCCCAGCCAAGGCGTGGTCCTGGCGGACCTGAGGTCGTCGGAGATGTAGTCGGTCGAAGGAGGGTATGGCGCAACAGTCGGCGAGACGAGGCCGGAAGAACCAGGCGTACTCATCGTGCCTAGAGCACGCATTTATGATTTGGTTCCGGTCTGCGAACTCCCATACGGGCCCGCAGCTTCATCGCTGCACCATCAGAGGCCGGACA
>NZ_JBBIAM010000314.1:0-1356 GCF_054185185.1 Bradyrhizobium sp. UFLA05-153 | reverse complement strand
TTGGAACACTGAAGCTTCGCAACCTCAGCTTCCTCGGTTCAGACCAGATGGACAACCTCCTGACAGGCCACACCTAGTCCGCAAAGCGATCGGCTATGAGCAACACCAAATGACTGCAACGATATTCAGCGCAATAGACCAGGACGCCACGCACGTCCATCTCGCGCATCTCGCCGAAGGTTAACTTGAGCGGACGGTGACCGGGCGGCGGTGTGCGGTTCTCGGGGCGGACAGGTCTACGCATGCCGCCATCAAAGCGGCCCCGACGCGGGCTTGCAAAATATCAATTACTGGGGGCCTCGGCGTGCGGTGGGCCCACTGGCTATCGCCGGTGGAGACTTAGGTCCCCGGTGTCCGTCCGTATTTGTCTGCCTGAACTCCCCCTTGAGAGCTGAACTCCCCCCTGAGAGACGGAATCGCGCTTCGTTGAGTCGGAAAATGCAGTGCTGCTGGGTTGTTTTCCCACCCCGGCTGCTGAACTCTCGCAAAACCGAGGCCGTTACACGCATGTGTTTCACTGATTGGTCTTTTCTATTCAACGTCGTCGCACTCGTCTCGAGTCGCGGAAAATTACTGTCCTTGGTGACACTAACATCTCACCTGGCGACAGTTTTACTGACTGCCGCCTTTAATTAAGCATATTAGTGATTGCGCAAACAGAATTCGGCGCGGCTAGTGAGCGAGTTCACATATGCGTCGCTGACCTAGAACTATGGTGACTGTGGAATTCGTGGTGAAAATATCTCTCTATTCCAGTGGGGTATTATCATGAGAAATCTGTTCTTGATCGCAACCGCCGTCGCCTCCGTAGCAGGTGCGGCGCCCCATCAAGCCGGCGCGTGCACTTTGCGCTTTCCGGCTTTCGAAGTGACGGGCTTCCCGATCTCCCGGACCCAAGTAGCAGTGCTGGGAGCGGCCCACGTAGAGGAGACTTCAGCTACGCCACAGCTAATGTTGGCCGGCATGCCCGCTTCTCCCAATCAGATCGCGATTCTGACACCGCGCCTAAAACCACGGATAGTTGAGGCGTCGGCAGATCCCAGCCAACTCACCGTGGGCGTGGCGTCTAGCTTGCAGAGGAACACCGCAGAGACGTGTGCCGCTGACTGATATTGGCAGACCCATTGCGGTACCTTGCGCAACCCGCCTTCGGGCGGGTTTTCTTTTCTAACCATCGAACGATCTTTGTCGGCAGCGACGGGGCATTCCGCGACGATTGCTCCGTTTTGCTTTACCCCGCAGTGCCAATTAAAAGTGTCGTCAAGACTCACTGACATGTACATGGCTCATTGACGTGTCGATCGGTTGCGCATGGCGAGCTGCCGGACGATAGCGACGGCAATAGTTCGGTGCGCA
>NZ_JBBIAM010000313.1:0-1368 GCF_054185185.1 Bradyrhizobium sp. UFLA05-153 | reverse complement strand
GTCGGAAGGCATCAGCTTGCCACGGCGGGCAGGCCGACGATGGGATCATCGCTCAATGGCGCGATGGTTTCCAGTGTCATGTAGCGGGCGCGCTGGACGGCCCATTCGTCGTTTTGCTCAAGCAAGATCGCGCCGACGAGGCGAACGATGGCATCTTCATTGGGGAAGATGCCGACGACTTCGGTCCGCCGCTTGATCTCGCCGTTGAGGCGCTCGATCGGATTGGTCGAGTGCAGCTTGGCGCGGTGCGGAGTCGGGAAGCTCATATAGGCGAGCACGTCGGGCTCGGCTTCATCCATGAAGGCGGCGAGCTTAGGCAGTTTGGGACGGATCTGGTCGGCGACCTTGCGCCACTGCGTCTTGGCCGCTTCGGCATCGTCCTGGGCGAAGGCGGTGGCGATGAAGGCGGAGACGACGCGCCGGCCGCTCTTGCCGGCATGCGCCAGGACGTTGCGCATGAAGTGGACGCGGCAGCGCTGCCAGGTGGCGTTGAGCACCTTGGCGACGGTAGCCTTGATGCCCTCATGGGCATCCGAGATCACCAGCTTGACGCCGCGCAAGCCGCGGCGGGCGAGCTTGCGCAAGAACGCGGTCCAGAACGTCTCGGCCTCGGACGGACCGATGTCCATGCCGAGAATCTCGCGCCGGCCGTCACTGTTGACGCCGACCGCGATGATCACCGCGACCGAGACGATGCGGCCATTCTGGCGCACCTTCAGGTAAGTGGCGTCGATCCACAAATACGGCCAGTCGCCCTCGATCGGGCGGGCGAGGAAGGCCTTCACCTTGTCGTCGATCTCACCGCAGAGCCGGCTCACCTGGCTCTTGGAGATCCCGCTCATCCCCATCGCCTGCACCAGATCGTCCACAGAGCGGGTCGAGACGCCCTGCACATAGGCCTCTTGGATCACGGCGGTCAGCGCCTTCTCGGCCATCCGGCGAGGCTCCAGGAAACCCGGGAAATAGCTTCCTTTGCGCAGCTTTGGGATGCGCAGTTCGACCGCGCCGGCGCGCGTCTCCCAGGTCCGGTCGCGGTAGCCATTGCGCTGGGCAAGGCGCTCGGCGTTCTTCTCGCCGTAGGCCACGCCGGTCAGCTCGGTGACCTCCAGCTCCATCAATCGCTGAGCGGCAAAGCCGATCATCTCGCGCAGCAGGTCGGCATCAGGGGCCTTCTCCACGAGCGCACGAAGGTTCATCATCTCGTCGGTCATCGGTGGTTCCTCGAATCAGGTTGGTGTCAGCAACCCGACCCTACCGGCGAATTGCCGGTGACCACCGCAAAGCCGTCCGCCCGCTACGGCGCTATTTGAGGGCGCGCGTGCGGACGGCTTTGCTCTACCGAGCTACACCATCACGGGGGACACGACC
>NZ_JBBIAM010000312.1:0-1397 GCF_054185185.1 Bradyrhizobium sp. UFLA05-153 | reverse complement strand
AGATGGATGCTCGACATGACCAATCTTGTGGCTGATCTGACGGCAATTCTTGGACCGAATAGGATTCGTACCGGCGACGATATCGAGCCCAGACATTTTCGGGACTTTGAGATGGTCAGTCCGCCAGACGTGCGGCCAGCGGCACTCGTCTATCCGCTCGACACGGCGGAGGTAGCGGCCATTCTCAAATTGTGCAATGGAATGCGAGTTCCGGTGGTGGCGCAGGGCGGCCTTACCGGGCTTGCGGGCGGGGCCATTCCGGTGCAGGGGTGCCTCCTGCTGTCCCTCGAACGTTTGCGTGGGATCGAAGAGATTGACGCCAATGCCGCAACAATCACCGTGCAAGCTGGGGTGCCGCTGGAGGCGATCCAGGAAGCAGCCGAGGCCGCCGGCTTGTTCTTTCCCCTCGATCTCGGAGCGCGTGGGAGTTGCCAGATCGGCGGTAATCTATCCACCAATGCCGGGGGTTACCACGTCATCCGATTTGGCATGAGCCGAGATCTCTTGCTTGGTCTGGAAGTAGTCTTGGCCGACGGCACGGTCGTCGCCACGCTTAACAAGATGCTCAAGAACAATGCCGGCTATGACATCAAACAGCTTTTCGTGGGTAGTGAAGGGACCCTTGGCGTTATTACGCGCGCCGTGCTGAAGTTGTCCCCCAAGCAGCCAGCCGTCTGCACTGTCCTTTGCGGCCTTCGCAATTACGATCAGGTGCTGGCCTTGCTACGGATCCTGCGGCTCCGGCTGGGCAGCAGCATGTCAGCCTTCGAAATGATGAGTTCAGATTATTATGCACTCGGCTGTGCTGACAGCGGCCGGCCGGCGCCGCTAAAGGGCACTCACGGCGCCTACGTTCTCGTGGAGACGATGGGACAAGATTTGGAAGAGGAAATGGCGCGTTGCGAAAAGATGATCGCCTTAGTTCTTGAGGAAGAGATCATCGACGATGCGGTGATCGCTCAGTCGAGTGCGCAAGCGCAGGGCCTGTGGGCGGCCCGCGAATCTCGCAAAGCTTCGCCTAGTGAGATCTCTTTTGACGTGAGCATTCCCATTGGCCAAATCGGTACCTTTATGACCGAATCGAAGGCTCGCCTAACCGCTCGCTGGCCTGCGGCGAAGAGTCTTTATTACGGCCACATCGGCGACGCAAATCTGCACGTGGTCATTCAACTCGATGCCGATCCCTTGCCCGTAGAAGCAATGATCGAGGTATTTTATGGCACCGTCCGCGATTGGCAAGGCTCGGTTTCGGCCGAGCACGGCATCGGACTGTTAAAGCGCAAGTTCCTATCCTATTCCCGCCCTCCTGAAGCAATTGCCCTGATGGAGCGCATAAAGGAGGCCCTCGACCCGAACAACATCTTAAACCCGGGGAAGGTGCTTCCGTAAGCGAGGCA
>NZ_JBBIAM010000311.1:0-1458 GCF_054185185.1 Bradyrhizobium sp. UFLA05-153 | reverse complement strand
CCGGCCGCGGTTTCGCGGGCATTTCTCGCTAACGAAACCGACCTACATTTAGGAAAGCGGACCGCCTTCAAGGGTGATCCGATGCATCAGGCGATGATGGCCGTGGTAGTCGTTGAGCGCCTGATGCCACGTGCAGCGATTGTCCCAAATGGCCATCGAGCCCGGGCGCCACTGAAAGCGACGGACGAAGCGATCCTGCGTGACATGCTGATAGAGATGGTTGAGCAGCGCCGCGCTCTCCTCGCGAGTCCAACCGACGATGCCAGTCGTGAAGCCAGGATTGACGTAGAGCACCGGCTTGTGGCTGCCGGGATGGGTGATGATGAGCGGATGGATCGCCTGGGGCGTATTCTTGAAGCCACCCAACTCCACGCGATCGCTATTGGCGTAGTATCCCCCTTCGCCAAATGCGTGAGCCGATGCGTGATGAGCCTTCAGTGTGCGCAAGGTGGCCTTGAGCCCGGCTGAGAGTGCGTCGTAGGCGGCGTACAGATTGGCGAACAAGGTGTCACCGCCCACGGGGGGCGTCTCGACTGCCATCAGAACGGAGCCCATCGCCGGTGCTACGTCGTAACTGTGGTCGGTGTGCCATCCTCCACCGATATTGGTTTTCTGGGACTCGGACTTTTCAACCTTGGCAATCTCGGGGTAGCGTTCGGTTTTGGGAAAATAGCGATTGATCACGATCGGACCCAATCGGCGCGCGAAGCCGATCAGTTCCTCGGGTTCGAGCACCCGTCCATGGATGAAGACGACGCCGCGCTGAAAGACGGTGTTGCGAATGGTCTCGATCACATCGTCGCCGGCGCGCGTCACATCGATTTCTTCAATCAAGGCGCCGCAACGGTCCAACGGACGAATGTCTATAATTGCAGAACTCATGAGGGTCTTCCTCCCTGTGCCGGCATTTTCCTTATCAGCGCAGGATATCGGAGCGGATGTAAAAGACTGTCACTTCTGTTACAGTTCGGCATGGAAAAGGCCGACCTTGTCCAGACCCGCGAAATTCTGAAAAAGCAGACGTGGCTGCATGGTCACGGCGTGGACCTTGTGGAGCCGCTGTTAGCCCATGGCCGGTTGGTGAGCTTTGAAGCCGGCCAATGGACGCACGCGGAAGGTGACGAAGAGACCGGCATATTGGTTGTCATTCGCGGATTGGTTTACGTCTTGTGCAAGGCGCCAGGTGATCGGGAGGTTCTGATCGGCCCTACAGTTCCTGGCGGCGCGATTGGTCAGACGACGCGGTTTGGCGGAGGCCCGCGATTGGTTACGGTCCAATGCATGAATGACAGTCTGATCCTGCTCGCGTCCGACCGTGCCCTGACTCAGATCGCAATGAAACGGCCGCAAATTTGGCAAGCTGTCGCGGCGCTGCTTTATTTGCAGGTGCGCGATCTGCTCCAGCTCGCTGCAGAGGTGATTGCGTTGCCCCCGCGCCAGCGGCTCGCCGCCCGGATT
>NZ_JBBIAM010000310.1:0-1503 GCF_054185185.1 Bradyrhizobium sp. UFLA05-153 | reverse complement strand
TACTACTGCGTCATAATTTTCGTTGCCTGCCGAGACGCGGCGATGCCCCGCAACAAGGGCATCGCCTTAGAGTTTTAACGAGCGCTCTGATCAATCGTATGCGCACGGTTGCGATCGAGTTCGGAATGTGTCGTTCAGGCCGCGCGGGCAGATCCTCTGGGTCGATAATGGTCGGGTAAGCGAGGTGCCTGGAACGGCGCAGCGGAACGAGGTCCTGAGGGGGGAATCGTCGCCCGCTCGGCGATCAGGAAGCCGTAAGCCGCAATGCAAAGAGTTGCGTGGTGATGGAAGCCGCGCCAGCCGCGCCCCTCGTAGTGACCGAGCCCGACCTCCTGCTTGAGTTCCTGATAGTCGCGCTCGATGCGCCAGCGCAGCTTGGCAAAATCGACCAGTTGCTGGAAGCTGATGCTCTCCGATAACGTGGAGAGCCAGTATCGGGTCGGCTCTGCTTCGCCTTCGGACCATTCGATCAACAGCCACTCAGGCGATGCGTCCTCGGGGATCAGCTTGTTGTATCCGACACGAACACGCACACGGGCAAAGCGCGAGGATAGCCGCTCGGCTGAACCTTCACGCCACGTCACCGTGCGCCAGGCCTGTTTCGGCAGATTGAGTGCAAGTGTCTTGGCCGAGACCAACTCCGGCTCGTCGCGCCGGCCGGTATTGTTCATCGGCTTGTCCATGCGCCGCGGGCCGGTGCCGGGAGCCCACATCAAGATGCTCGGCACGATGCCGGCCACGTAGGTCACGCCCAACTCCGTCATGCCTGCGCGCAGTCGCGCGTCTCGGCCGTAAGCCGCATCCATCAGGGTGACGCCATGCGGCAGGCCGCCCGCGCAGGCCCATCGTATCTGCTCGAGTGCGATCTCCGGCTTGGTCTTGAACTTGGTCCCCTTCGGCACGCCGGCTTTCTTCCGTCGGGCGCGGTCCTTGATCCACTCCTGTGGCAGATACAGCTGATAGGCGACCGGAAGGCTGGCAGAGTGATTGGCGATCGACAGCGAGACCGTCACTTGGCAATTGGCCTGCTTGCCAAGCTGGCCGCAATATTGATGATGCACACCAACCGAATGCTTGCCCTGCTTGGGGAACGAGGTGTCGTCGATGATCCATGCCTCGATCGGACCATCCTTCTCGATCGCCGGCAGCACCATCTGGCGCACCTTCGCCAGTACCTCCTCGTCCGACCAGTCTGCGACGCCGACAAAGTGAAGCAGCGCTTGATGCTGCGCCGCCGTCCGTTCCGGAGCCGTTCGCGCCGCCATCGGCTCGACGCTCTTGCGCTCGCCAGGCAGCACCAACCCGGTGCAATAATCCCGCAACTGACCCGTACGCCTCACGTGACCGATTACGCTCGAAAGACCCTCGACATAAGTTGCAAACCGCGCCTCGACTTCCTCACGATCGTTGAGACTCATCCGGCCCTCCGCGTGCCAAATTCTGAATCCCTACAGATACTTGATTCTCACACCTAAGCCGCCGCGACCAACTGACTCAGTAGTA